>PLZX01000307.1 GCA_003152325.1 Bryobacterales bacterium
GCCCTGAAGGAATACGAGGCGGTTCTGAAGACCGCGCCGCGTCGCTTCAACGCCACGGCCGGCGCCGCCAAGGCCGCCGACACGGCCGGTGACAAGATGAAAGCCCGCGCCTACGCGATCGAGCTTCGAGAGATCGCCAACAGCGCGGAGACTTCACGACCGGAGTTGGAATGGGCACGCGTCTATCTGGGCAGCAAATAGGCGCCTTCTTGCTTGCCTAGAAGTGTCTTATTTTAAAATAGTTACGATTCAACCCTCATAGGGCTGCGCCCCCAGCGGGCATTCCTTCAGACGCTCTATCGAAAGCGCCATTGGGGGGACATTTGCAGGCTTTACGGCCGAGCGGCGGGAGCCGGAACAAATCTTCTTCTTATTCGTCTAAAGGTCTAAGCAACCGAGGGACCCAAGCAGGAGGGGAGACATGATACGAGGATTCTTGTGCGTCGCGCTCTTATCGGGCGCGGCATTCGGTCAACGTTCGGATAGATTTGAGGCGGCGGATATTCACGTCAGTCCTCATTCCGACACTGCTTTCAATTTGTTCATGCGAGGCCCGCAAACGCGCGCCAGCAGGTATGAAATCAGAACCGCGACGATGGTGGATCTGATCAGCACCGCCTACGGAGTCGACGGGGACAAGGTATTTGGCGGGCCGAACTGGCTGGAGATGGACCGCTTCGATGTGACCGGCAAGTTGCCGGCCGGATCGACTGCGGACAGCAAGAAGGCCATGCTTCAGACGGCGCTGGCGGAGCGCTTCCATCTGGTGGCCCACCCCGATTCCAGGCCCATGCCGGCATACATTATGACGGCGAGTAAACATCCGCTACTCAAGGATGCCGATCCGGCGGCGCAGAAAGGATGCCAGGGCAAGCCGCGGCCTCAGGGCGCCGAACCCACCGCCCCTGTCGAGGTTGCCTGTCACGGGCTGACTGCGGCGGAAATCGCGGACAACTTGCACAATATGGCCGGAGGATATTTGCGGGTACCTGTCGTCGACTCCACCGGGTTGAAAGGAACTTACGATTTCGACCTCAAATGGACCTCGCGCAACCAACTTGCAGCCGCTGGAGCGGATGGCATTTCGGTTTTTGACGCGGTCGACAAACAGCTCGGGCTGAAACTCGACCTTCAAAAGTCCCCGCTGCCGGTAGTGGTGGTGGAAAGTGTCGACCAAAAGCCCACTGAGAATGACCCCGATATCGACAAGATTCTCCCTGGCGTCACGGTGCCGACGGAGTTCGAAGTAGCCGATGTAAAGCCCACGCCCGCGGACATCCACGATCAGAAATTCCAAATCCAGCCGGGCGGCCGAATCGATATCGAAGGTTTCGACCTGAAGTTCATCATCCAACAGATCTGGCAACTGAGCGACGACATGATCGTCGGCGCGCCCAAGTGGCTCGGAGAAGACAAGATCAGTATTATCGCCAAGGCTCCGTCCGCCGCTCTGGTGAACGGGCAAAATGGGCCGCCGGTAGACATCGATACACTGATTGCGATGATCAAGAACCTGCTGGTGGAGCGTTTCAAGCTGCAAACGCACATGGAAGAACGGCCGATCAACGCTTATACGCTCACCGCGGTAAAGCCGAAGATGAAACCGGCAGACCCAAATGGCCGCATTAAATGCGAAGAAGGTCCGGGAGCGGACCAGAAGGACGTGAGGGACACCCATCCGATTCTAGGGCGGTTGCTGAACTGCCAGAACATGACCATGGCCCGGTTCGCGGAGATGCTGCAAGGGCTGGCGTCTGGCTACATTCACGCGCCGGTTCTGGACGCCACCGGCCTGGAAGGCTCGTGGGATTTCACTCTCGCCTTTAGCACGGCCGGCCAGCTCCAGGGCGGCGGTGGCCGCTCAGGGGCAACTCCGGCGACTGACGGCGTGAGTGCGGCATCGGATCCAAACGGCGCCGTCTCGCTCCCGGACGCGGTGGCGAAACAGCTTGGGCTCAAGCTGGAACAGACCAAGCGCCCGGTGAAGGTGCTGGTGATCGATCACGTCGAGCAGAAGCCGGCGGACAATTGAGGGGAAGTTGGGCGCAAAAAAGCCGCGGCGCCTTGGGGGAACGCCGCGGCAGTGGAACTAAGTAAGGAGAGAAACCGCTGTCAGTGTAATAGTGTTAGCGAATCTGGCCGCCACCGCCGGGGCCTCCGCGCATCATGCCGCCGGGGCCGCGGCCGCCTTTGGTCACGGTGTAGTCGGAGGGGGCCTGGAAGAGGGCCGGGTCGGGCTCGGCACGGGTGATGTTGGTCAATTGCGTGGTCCTGGTGCCATTGCGGGGATCGGTGGTCTTTACCATCACGGGGACCTTCAGGTCGGCGGAAATCCAAATCTCATGAACGATCTGAAGGGGCTGGGCATTGCCGATCTGGCCGGCGGGGATGGTGCGCGTGACACGGGTGCCGGTGGCCTGCACACCATTGATGGTTTGCATGGCTAGAGTCTCGGTGACGGTGTTGGGATCCGTGCGGGGCGTGCGAGGTTGCTGGAACGGACGGCCAGCGGGGTTGCCGTTGGGGCCGCGGCCGGGACCGGGACGGATGGAAACTTCACGCGAAGTCTTGGCTTGGGGATCGAGAGTGCGCGACACGCCGGCGACCGGATCGTGGATGTTGATGATGGTGCGAGGCGTCGAGGCGATGCCGACCTGACCCTGGGCCGGAAGGGTGGTTTCCGTGCGCATACGGCCGGAACTGTCGCGAGCGACGTTGGACTGGACGCGGTTCGAGATCACGTTGCCGTTAGGCAGGACTTGTTGGGACTCTCTGACTTCCACGGCGGAATAGGGAGCGCCGGTGATGGTGCGGCCCGTCCCGGGCGTCATGCCAAATCCAGGTCCGCCGGGGCCGCCAAAGCCACGGCCACCGCGGCCGGGGGGTGGGCCTTGCGCAAAAAGGCTGGCGGCAGTGCACAGCCCAACAAGAATCAAGCTTCGTTTCATCAACTTACCTCCATCGAGTGAGGGCGGCTGAATATGCCGCCTATAGTGGATTGCATCGGGGAGTCGGAAAGTTCCACAGGGAGGGGAGATTTCTTTTGGGGAAGGCTACTTGTGCTTGGGGATATCGACTTTGGGGATGCCGAGGTGACCGCCGAGCGAGGCGAGGGAATCGAGGTCGACGGGGCCGACGATGTTGACGATGGTGAGCTCTTTGGGGCCGGAGACGAGGATGGCAACGCCGTTGATTTTTTTATTCTCACTGCGGACGTAGATTTCGGCATTTTCGCCTTCCTGACCGCTCTTGACGCCGACGATGCGGGCCCATTCGGAGCCGCGGAGCTGCTGGCGGACACCTTCGAGATCGGCGGGAGTCCAGGCGCCGGCATCCTTGAACTCGAAGGTGCGGATGTAGATGCCGTCGAGGGAGGCGATCATTTTCTTGACCTTGGATTCGTCAGCGTCCTTGGAGCTGAGGAAGCGGGCGGCGAACTGAAGGGTGGCGCCGTTGAGAGAGAGGTCGACGGAATCGGACGCCTTGGCGGCGAGGTAGTCGAGATTGAATTTCAACTGCTGGGCGGAGAGCAGCGCGGCGGCGGCGATGACCAGGGCCAGGGGGCGGAGGGCGGTCATCGAGCGGCCTCCTGGATGTGGACTTGAATGTGGTTGACCTTGACAGCGGCGATGCGGAAAGCGAGCATGACCTGCTCCTTGGCGACGAGGCCCTGGTGTTCGCGATAGGCAGCGGCGCCCCCCGTGATGATAACGACGGCAGCGGCAGCGGCCAGCCAGCGGCTGTGACGCCAGACAGGGGAAGGAGGGCGACGGCCAACGGCGCCGATGACGCGACGGGCGAAATCGGGCGGCGGGTCCTGGCGGGCGAGCGTGTTTTTGAGTTCCTGTTCTAACCAGTCCATTTTTCAACTCCTACGCCGCGGCGCGCGAGTTTCTCGCGAAGCAGGGCCAGCGAGCGCTGCAAATGACTCTTGACGGTGGCAACGGGCATATCCAAAGTATCGGCGATGTCGGCGGGATCGAGGTCTTCCTGATAGCGGAGGATCATGACCATGCGGGGCGATTCGGGGAGAGAGGCGACCAGGCGGTGGAGGGTTTCGGCGAGGAGGGGGTCGCGGGCGGGGGCGATGGCGGCGGGTTCGGCCACATCGGCCAGGGAGACCTGGGGACGGCGGTTGCGGCGGCGGGATTCATCGATGGAGCGCTGGACGGCCACTTTGCGGAGCCAGTGAGTGGCGTGGTCGGGGGACTCGATGGCGGCGAGGTTGCGGTGGAGGGAGAAGAAGACATCCTGAGCGACCTCGTCGGCGAGAGAGCGGTCGCGGAGGAAGTGCCAGCAGACACTGAAGACCATGGCCTGGTGGCGATGCACGAGGCCGGCGAAATCGAGAGCGGTCTGCGGCGCGTTTTCCAAAGCAATCACGGGCGGCGGTTGAGAGAGGCCCTTCACGCGTTATATTAACGGATACGACGCCGGATGGCGGCGGGGATGCAAATTTGAGATTGGGAGATCGGAAATGATCCTGGAGCAATTCTACCTGGGGTGCCTGGCGCACGCCTCCTATCTGATTGGGTCGGAGGGAGTTGCGGCGGTGGTGGACCCGCAGCGGGACGTCGACATCTATGTGGAGACGGCGGCCCGGCTGGGGTTGAAGATCGAGCACGTGATCGAGACGCACCTGCACGCCGATTTTGTCTCGGGACACGGAGAGCTGGCGGCGCGGACGGGGGCGACGATCTACCTGGGGAAAGGGTCGGGGGCGACGTTTCCGCACCGGGCGGTGGGGGACGGGGATTCGATCGACCTGGGGAAATGCCGGCTGGAGTTCCTGCAAACGCCGGGACACACGGTGGAAAGCGTCAGCGTGGTGGTGAAAGACCGGGAGCGGGGCGAGGGGCCGTACGCAGTGCTGACGGGGGACACGTTGTTCATCGGGGACGTGGGGCGGCCGGACCTTTCGGACACGCAGACGCCGGCGGACCTGGCACGGATGCTGTACGACAGCCTGCGGCGCAAGCTGTTGGCGCTGCCGGACGATGTCCTGGTATACCCGGCGCACGGGGCAGGGTCGATGTGCGGGCGGAATATCGGGACGGAGCGGAGCTCGACGATCGGGCGGGAGCGGCGCACGAATTACGCGCTGCAACCGATGGGGCAAGAACAATTTGTAGCGACGATGACGGAAGACCTGCCAGCGCGGCCGGAGTACTTCGAACAGGACGTGGCAGTGAACCGGCGCGGGGCACCGGCGCTCGATAGCCTGGAGGCGTTGCGGGTGTTGCCGGCGGCGGAGGTGAAAAAGCGGCAAGAGCAGGGCACGACGGTGCTCGATACGCGAACGGCAACGGACTATTTGCCCGGACACATACCGGGATCGATTCACATCGGGCTGGGCGGACAGTTCGCGGCGTGGGCGGGCGCGGTGATCGGGTTGGAGCAGGATGTGATCGTGGTGGCGGAAGACGGAAAGGCGGCGGAGGAGGCGCGGATGCGGCTCGCGCGGGTAGGGATGGACCGGGTGGTGGGAGTGCTGGAAGACGGCGTCGCGGGTTGGGCAGGCGCGGGTCTGCCGCTCGTGATGACGGAGCAAATTACGGTTCAGGATTTGAAAGAGCGGCTGGGGGAAGTGGTGGTGGTGGACGTGCGGCGGCAGACGGAATGGGCCGGCGGGCACATTGCTGGGGCGCTGCTGCGGCCGTTAGACAAATTGAAGAGCGGGATGAAGGATCTCGACCGGGGCCGCGCGACGGCGGTGCACTGCAAGAGCGGGTATCGAAGCGCGATCGCGTGCAGCCTGCTGGAAGCGGCGGGATTCGAGCGGACGATCAACATGGTGGGCGGGTACGACGCTTGGGTGGGAGCGGGCTTCGAGAGGGAATGAGGGCTGGCGCGGGCGGTCAATTGCGGAGAACGGCGAAACGGCCGATGCCGTAACCGAGGGCGGCGCCCACGAAGACGTCGGACGGGAAGTGGGCGGACAGAGTGAGCCGGGAAAACCCCACCAAAGTCGACACACCGTATGCCACAAAGGGGACCCAGCGATGGCGGGAATAGCGGCGGGCGATGACGGTGGCGGCTGAAAAGGCCAGGATGGAGTGGGTTGACGGGAAGCTTCCGATACCCTTGAGCACGCCGCCGCTATTGGTGAACCAACTATCGGTGAGTGGGGCGTTGGCGGGATAGTCCTGGGGGCGCGCGCGACGGCCGAGGTCCTTGATGATGGTTGACAGAATGGCCGAATCGGCCATCGCTTCGCCGGCAAGTAGCGCGGTTTTTTGGGTGTAGGGATGCTTGCCGATGGTTCCGGCGAGGAGCAGCGACACGGGCGCGAGCCCAATGCCGACGCCGGTGGCCATTCCGGTGAAGACCGAGTTGAAACCCTGGAAAGAAGTGGTGCGGTGGAAATAGCCCGCGCTGTGGGCATCGGTGGCAACCAGGGCGGCGGTGAAGGAGATGACCGCTAGGGCCGGGATCCAGCGGCGATGGCGGGGCGCGCGGAAGGGAAAGAGCCAGATGTTCTTCTGGTCGCAGAGGATGTTCATCGGCAGGAGGGCCACGCTCACGCGGCGCTCGCCGGGCTCCTGCGCACAGGAGGAAGCGATTGGCTTTTGCGGCGGGGGGGCAGGAGTGGACGGCTCCTGGGCATGGAGAGTGGCGGCAAGTAAGGCGAAGACGACGAGGCTAGCGGGTGGATGTTTCATCAGTATGCAGAGGGCAGTTTATAGTTGGGACGATTGCCTTCGCCCGATCCGAAGCCGATGTAGGCGCGCAGGACGATGCGGTTGGCGGCTTGGACGTAGAAGCCGAGGCCGATGTCATGCTTCAAGTGTACAAGAGAGAGATCGGAAGGGAGAATGCCGATTTTGCCGAGGTCGTAGAAGGAGAGGAAACCGACCGGGCCCCAAACGGGATGGCGGTATTCGGCCTGGAAGAGGACGCGGCTGGGACCGCGGAAGCGGTAATCGGCAAAACCGCGGAGGGTGTCGTTGCCGTTGATGTCGGTACCGCCGAGGGTTTCGTCGAAATAGAAAGGCACCTGGCTGTTGCGGGCGGTGTAGGCGATATCGGCCAAGGCGGTGAGGTCGAGACTGCCGGCGGTGCAGTGTGTGCGGCTGCGCAGGCTGGGACAAATAAAGTTAGAGAAGCCTGAGCGCTGGGACGGCGACTTAGAAGCAGGCAGGCGCAGGGTGTAAGTAGAGCGACCGATGGCGGAAAGGCGGTTGAAGGAGAAACGGCCGCCATCGAGATCATGGAAAAACTCGTAACCGACTTTAAACAGGGCGAAATCGGAACCGCGCACAGGAAGGCGGAACTGGATGTAGGGCTCGTAGCGCAGGAAATTGTTGCGGGAATCGAGGCCGGGGACGGTGGCTCCCGAGTAGAGCGAGCGGATCTGGGCGGAGGCGTCGGGCGCGGGGCCGACGCGAGGCTGGATGTAGTCCAGGGTGAGCCCGATGGAACTCCAGAAGGTGAGGGGATCGTTCAAAGCGATTCCGGCCTCGCTGCGGCGGAGGGCATAGGGCGAGAGTCCGGCGCGGGTGGTGGACATGCCGATGCCGTAGAAATTCTGGTCGGCTGCTTCGAAGCGGCGGACGCGCAGCGCGATGGAAGCTTTGGCATCGATGCCGGCGGCGCCGCTGGTGAGTCCGACGGTGCGCTCGCCATGTTCATGACGGCTGCCGGACGTTTCGCCCCAGACGTAGCCGAACGAAATGGGCGGCCCGGCGAAGACCAGTTGGGCACCGGCGATAAAGGAGTGGTCGGCAGAAGCAGCGATTATGGCGGAAGGCAGGAACTCGAAGCGGTCGGTACGGCGGTTGAGATTCAAGCCCAAACCGAGGGCGGAGCCGGTGCCGGGCGCGATGGAATAGAACGTGGGGTGAACAGGCTGGAGGGTGAAAATCTCTTCGACGCACTCTTCGAGCCAGTACTTGCCGAGCGAGAAGTTGGCGCGCTGGAAGCAGGAGCGCCTTAGATCTTCGAGGCTTCCGGCAAAGAGGGAGGCGCCGCCGAGCCAAGCGACGGCCAGGAGGCGCAACGCGTGCATTACCGAGTCCTCCGGAGGGTGCGAGCGCTTTGAAAGACCAGGCGCGTGTATGCCTCAGCCTGCTGTTCGGTGATGCCGGCGAAATCTCCGGCGGCGACCTGCTGATCGGTGAGTTTGGCGAACGGAGGCATGGATTTGCGGACGCGGGCATTGGCGGGATGTTGAGTGTCGAGCCAGAAGGCGTGCTGGAGGTGCTTCTTCTGGAGATCGTTGAGGGTGAGCTTGGGCGTGGGGGGATGGGGATTCACGTTGAAACGGATGGGCACGTGGTCGGTGCGAGGGGTGGTGAGGTTCATAGCCGCTTCGTCAAACGTGTTGGCGGCTGCGGCGCGGCGGCCGAGAGCGTCGTCCTTCCATTGCCCGGTGAAGAGCTTGCGGGCGGTGGAGATCAAGGAGGTGTGATCGAAGGCGAGATCGTGAATGACGAGGTTACGGGTGTAAGGCGAGACGATGACGGCGGGGACGCGCACGCCGAGACGTTTGAAATCGAAACCCAGGTCGTCGGGGGGAGCGTCGTCGGGCGCGGGCGCGGCGGGAGGCGGCACGTGATCGTACAAGCCGCCATGTTCGTCATAGGTAACGATGAGCATGGAACTCTCCCAGAGGCGGCGGTTGCTGCGGACGGCCTGGTAGACGCGAAAAACGAGCTCTTCGCCTTCGCGGACGTCGCTATCGGGATGCTGATCGTTCTGCGGGAGGAAGGTTTCGTTGACCAGGCCGGAGCTGTAGCGCGGTTCGAGGAAGCTGTAGGAAGGCAGGTCGTTGTCACCGCAATCGGACTCGAAATCGTCGAGGGTGCCGTAGAACTGTTGCTGGTATTCGAGCAGGTATTTGAAAGTGGCGGCGGCGGTCCAGCCATCGGAATAGATGCAGGAGGAGACGCCCTGCTGGTGACGATCGAGGACTTCGTAGACGGTGGTAAAGCCGCTGAACTCGTCCGGCGAGAGATCGAGGCGGCCGCGCGAAGTGCCGGAGTGAGCGAAGAGGCGGTTGGGGAGAGTGGGACCGGGCACGGAAGCAAACCATCGGTCGCAGACCGCGTAGTTGCGGGCGAGGGTGCTCAGAACGGGGACCTTCTTGGGGTCAAAACACTTGAGGGTATTGGCGATTTTCGAGGCGTCGTCACCGGTAGTCTGCTGGTACGACTTCACAAAGCCCTGCATGGTGGGCTGTTGTCCCGGCTCAGGCTTCTGAGTGCCGAACAATTGAATGTTTACATCGAGGAAATCGTGGCCGGGATCGGTCTCGAAATCGCCGGAATACTGGGCGTCGGCGGTCGGGTAGTGAAGTTTGCCGCTGATATCGGGAAGAGCAGGGTTGCCGCCTTGGAGATTGAGGCCGTCGATGGATTTTCCGTTGGCGTCGGTGATGCCGGAGAAGCCGAGCATGTGATCGAAGGATCGATTCTCGAGCATGAGGACGATCAGGTGCTTGATTGGACTAGGCATAAATCCCCTTCGAGTGCATTCCAGAGAGTATAGGGGGGCTGAGAGATTATTGCAATGGGCACGGGGGCCAGTGGGGAGTCGGCCTGCGTGGCTACTTTTGGCCGTCCTTGGGAACACTGCGGAAGGTCCGGGTTTCGACGGACCAGAGCGCAGGGATCGCGCGGAGATTGATGCCGCGGGTCATGGAGCTGGTGCTCGAAAGCAGATCGGTGAGCGGGTCGGATGCGCCGCGGGTTCCGGTTTCGGTGCGGACGCCCTCGAAGTTGAAGACTTCGGGATTGTCGATGGCATTGTCACTGGTGAGCAGGAAGTAGGTGTCGACTCCAAAGGGGGAGCTGATATCGAAATCGGGGTCGGGCGAATCTCCGGCTAGCGGTATCAGCGGCTGGAAATCCGGTTTGACGCCCACCTGGGCATAGGGAAGGCGGTTGCCTTCATTGCCGCGATTGGGCGGAGGAAAGACGCGTTGGCTAGTGCCGTCGTGGTCGAGGACGAAGACATAGACCCAGCGCGGCACGAGCGAGTCGCGAGCAGCCAGGGCGGACGGATCGGCGCGGAGGTAGAGTTTATAGTGCTCGCCTTCTTTGAAGTCGCCGGAATCCTTGAATACACCGAGCTTGCCGTCGCCGACCTGGCGGAAAGCCAGATGGTAGGGAAAGTTTTCCTGGGAGGGCGGCGATTGCAAGGTGAGCCAGGCGTGGATGCGAGCGAGGAGCATAGCCTTGTTGGTGAGCTCCGCGCCGGCCGCCCGAACGCCTTCGGGGTCTGGCGGAAGTTTCACCCAATCGCTGCGAATGGGGAGCGGAAGATATCCGGAGGCGCGGATGGCTTGGGCGGCGGCATCGCGGACACTGGTCTCGGTGGCGTCGGGAAGTAACCAGGCATACACGGGGCCGGTATCGGCGATCTTTCCCCAGAACCAATACTGCGCGCCGGCGTTGGAAGTGGTGGTTTCAACGGCGGAATGATCGGGATCTCCCAAGGGAACGGCCGGTAGAAGGGTGGTGGTGGGAGGCAGGCGCACGAGCAAGCGGGGGGGGTTGCCCGAAAGCAAGCGCTTGATGCCGGCGGCGGCGGGCTCGGCTCCGAGGATGGTGGGTTTGGCCGCGGCGGGATTGGCTTCAAGGATCCAGGCCGACCCGTTCCAACTGACGACGTCGGTGGGCGTGCCGGCGGTGGGATCGTCGAGCCATCCGACGGCGGGATCGCCGCGCAGTTTTCCGAACTCAGCGACGGCGCGCGCCACAGCGGCCTCGGAGGCCGGTTTGGGAACGGAAACACGCAAGCCGGCTTTGGCTGGTACCACCCACCGATCGAGGGTGAGAACGTCACCCGGCTTGAGGCTGCCCTGGCCGACGACTTGGGCGATGGAACCGCTGAGGCCTTCGGAGGACTTGATCTCGACGGTGACGGCAGGCTGGCTGACGGTTTTGAGGCGGCAGTTGGGGAAGAGACCGATGGCGGTACCGCCGCGCAGATGGATGTCGGCGCCCTTGACGGAATCGACCACGACGGTGAGGCCGCCACCGGCAGCCGGCGGCTGGCCGAAGATGGTCTTGGCGAAGCGCGACGCGCCGCCCATGGCGGGCTGTTGGAGGGCGCCGTTCGAACCGAGTGAAGCCATGGTGCGGGCGAAAATGCGGTCCACCGGTTCCGAGGCGTAGCGCAGCGCCTGGGCGAATGCCCAGGTGAAAGCGCCGTGCGGGCCGTCCTCGGTCTGGACCTCGCGGGCTTCCTGGTTGGACTGTGCGGCGGCCAGCGTGAGCACGCCTAGTGCTTCGGGATCGATGGGCTGGTGGGTCGCGGGATCGCGGTCGGCAGGGTCGTTGGCGACGAGCTCATGGAGTGTGACGCCGGAGGTGCCGGCGCGCGTGCCGCTGTTGGTGCGGGATTTGCCGCTGGAGTTCCAGGCGCCGCGGGCCAGGGAGCCGCTGTGGCAGCTATCGGCGATGAAGGTGACGATGACACCCTTGCGAGCGGCAGCGAAGAGGATGCGCGAGATTTCCTTGTCGCGGATATCGGGGACGTTGCGCCAGTTGTCGGCGGGAATCAGGGTTTGATCCTCCTGCTGCTGTTTGGTGCTGGCGAGGTTCTTGACGTGGTTGCCGTGGCCGGAATAGTAGAAAAGGCGGAAGTCGCCGGGCTGGGCATCGTCGACCAGGTTTTTTTGCAGAGCCTGGAGGATGGCGTCGGCGGTGGCGTTCTGGTCGGTGAGGACCACGAAATCCTGGAAACCGAGACTTTGGAGGACCGCCTTCATGAGTTGAACATCACTGACGGCGCCGTCCAGGTTATCGAATCGCCAGTACTTGGCATCGCCCTCAACGGCGGGCCGCTTGACCGTAGGCGGTTTCAAATCACGCAGCAGTTGGGCCTGGGTGGCGGCGTCAGGATTGTAATTGTCTATGCCCACCAGGATGGCGCGGCGGGACTCTGCATGCAGGGTTGAACCGAGGGCCACCAGAGTAAGTACCAGTAACGCGGCCTGGACCCGATCCGTATGGAGTAAGTGGGACACTAGTGATATGATAGCCCAGGCATCAAGAGGAGGCTAGGGATGCGGCACACCGATCCCTGCCGGTGGTGGGGAACGCGGCATGGGGCCGCAGACATAAGCAGTACCAGTAGTATTGGAACGAGACAGCTTTTGAAAACTCGGTTATGGTGAAAATTGAGAATAGTTGAGTCAAGCACGCCCAGCTAGGTTACACTGAACCAAGTTTACACGGAGATACCATGTTTTCACGCCGTTCATTCTTCCAGGATGTCGCGCTGCTTTCCGCACTGGCCCGCATAGCCGAGCAAGAGGGCTTTGCGCAAGCCAAGGACGATAAGGTTTCGAATTTTTGGGACGCCTATTTCGATGAGGCGGAACGCGATCCGAACCAGATCTCCAGGGGCAGCAACGATGGCGACTTGATGGACCCGACCAAAAAAGTACAGTTAATTCACGCCACCGACAGCGGCCTGATCTACCCGGACGGCATCGACGCCAAGCAACTGCTGGCCGAGTCCGATGTTGTAGTCACGGTAAACCCCTCCCACTTCCGTCCAGCCCCGGACGATCACAAAGCGATCAGCAGGAGCAAGGGTTGTCAGATCCGCGTGGATTGCGTCCAGACGACGCCCATCATGAATTTGCTTGCGCCGATGGCCTGGGCCGGACTGGCGGCCTGGTCCCTCAGCAAGGCTACCGAAAGCGCCAGCAAGGTGAGCGACTTAAACACGAATCCCGTAATCGACCCGAGAACCGGGAAGCAGAAGATAGCCATTAAGACGACGAACGGACCGAGCCCGCCGGAACTCAAAGACCTCGATTTTCGCGACCCTAACGCTCCGAACGCCCCTCCCCATAACCAGGTGATTCTGATGGGCGGCAGCGGCCGGATGGCATTAAATGTCCGGGGGGTGAGTCAAAACCAACGCCTTCAGAGCGTCCTGGATAAGAGTGTGCAATACTCGTCCCTGATCGCCCCGTTCTTCGGTTTCGCTGCGCTGGCAATCCCCGCACTGAGGGCGTTCACCACCCTGTTGGGCGCCGTGTTTAACCACGAGTCGGTGATCATGAATAGCCTGCCGCAGCAGATTCTGGCGACGCAAGATGCCTCGAAGAACCCCCACGATACGAGTGCCGTGAGGATTGTGAGCGGCGATTACATCGCGATTCCCACCAGCCAGGCCGGGAATCTGAAGGGCACAATGGACCAACTCCGGATCGTAAACGGCTGGCTGGTGCACCAGGATGGCAGCAAGGATTTGCCGCCGGAGCAGCGAGCGCAAGACCCACGGATCCCTCCGGTCACCTACATGTCAGTCTCTCTCAACGTGCAGTCTTTAGCCACCGCGCAGAGCAATAAAGCCAAGGGCGGTTAGGCCGGCGCCCCTCGTCATTTCTTCCTGGCGCTCTGGAAGGTAATCCGGTCGATTGACCATTCGCTCGGAGTCTTGGCCGCGTACGCTCCGCGGGTAGAATTACCGCAGGAATCCAGCAAGTCCTGGAGCGGGCTTCCCGTGGGTGCGCGCGACTGGGCTCCCCTTGTGGACTGCACTCCTTCGAAGTCGAATATGTTCGGATTGGGAATGGCGTCTTTGGTCGAAATCACGAGATAGGTGTCGGTCCCCCAGGGCTCGCCGATCTCCAGGTCATACGGCTCATCCAGCAGGCCTATCAAGGGGATCGCTTGCGCCGTCGGCCTCTCATCCTTTTCCGCCCTTGGCAAGTGATTGCCTTCGTTCCCGCTATCGAGCCGTGGAAATAGCAGCGTGCCTTTTCCCTGCTGACTGATCGCGAACACGTACACCCAGCGGCGTGTTGTGGTGGTCCCTTTGTATTTGGGGTCGAGCTGAAGGAAGAGCTTATATTGTTCGCCCCCATACAGAACCGCCGCACGCGCGTTGGAGTCGGAGCCCGGCTTGCGAAGAACCAGGCTATAGGGGAAGGCTGTCTGCCCGGGGCGCCCGGAAAGGGTCAGCCATGCGCGCACCTTGCCAATCCGAACGGCGTACTCCGTCAGCGTGGCCCCCACATTTTCCGCTTGGCCATCAAACCAATCCGTGCGATTGGGAAGAGGGGACGCGGCCGCCGGGATGGCAGGACTATTCGATTTCGCCGCGCCTCGATTCGAGGTGCGGGAGGTTTCCCGCGAACCCAAGTCCGCGTCCGCCTGTAGCCACGCGTACTGAATCCCAGCGCTCATTAACCTGCCGTAAAGCCGGTAGTCGGCGCTTCGGGAATCAGAGCCTTTCAGTCTCTGGATGCCGGGGTAGCGCGTCCCTTCTCCCAAGCTGATAGCTGCGCTAATTGCAGGAGTGGGGGGCATCAGGACAAAGAACCGGGCGCCCTTTGCCAGGATGTTCTTCACATCGGCCGCCGAGGGTGAGGACCCGAGATCGAATGTTTTCGCGCCGCTTCCGATATGATCGAGCACCCAGCGGTCGGAACTCCAGCGCAGCACGTCGCTGGGGCTCTCGGTAGTTGGGTCGTCTACCCAGTGGACCGAGGGATCATCACGCAAAGGCGCCAGGCGTTCCGCCACTTCCCGGATAGTTTCGATTGGCGCCGGCGGCGAAATATACACCTTTAGATTCGGTTCCTCCGGGGCGGCCCATTTGGTGACCTCAAAGCGATCTCCGGCTGCGACCGCTGCGCCGGGAGAACTGATTTTCGCGGCCGCCTCCGCGAGGCCCAAAGACTTGGTTACAACCAGCGTTGCCGGTTGGGACGCCGTGCCTGCCGCCAGGCTTCGCAATTCGGAGCCTTCATTGAGACCGATGGCCTCACCGCCGCGGAGCAGAACCTCGTCGCCCCGAACCTCCCTAACAATCACGCTGAACGGTTCCTGGCGAGCAGGCTCGCCGAGAAGGTCTTTGTCGCCGCGGCCCTTCCCGCCAAGAACCGGCGTTTGCGGCAGATTTGCGGCCTGCATGTAATTCGACATGCGTTCGAAGATGCGATCCATGCTGGCATGCGGACCCTCTTCGCGGATGGCCCGGACGAAGGCCATGGTCATTCCGCCGTGGGTCTCATTCTTCTCACTCCGAAGTTCAAGCGCTTCCTGATTCTCCTGCGCCGCCGCCAAGGTGAGCACCCCCGCATCTTCCGCGTCGATTTCTTTGCCCGTCGCCTTGTCGATCGGGGCCGGGTCATCGATAAGAGGCTCGTCAAAAGTCACGCCATCCACGCCGCTGCGCACACCGGAGTTGGAACGCGACGTTCCGCGGCTGTTGGCCGGCCCTCTCGTCAGGGAGCCGCTGTGACAACTGTCGGCTATGAAGGTGACCACAACACCCTTCCTGGCGGAGTCCCAAAGGATCTGGGACAGTTCCTTGTCGCGAACGTCCACGGCGCCCTGCCACTGGTCCGAGGCCACAATCGTTTGATCGAACTCATTCCGCGTATTCGGGTTCGCTCTCTTGAGGGCTGCGTTGCGGATAAAATTCCCGTGACCCGAGTAATACACAAGGCGAAAATCTCCCTTGGCTGCCGTCTCCACCAACTCCCGCCGAAGCGTTGCCAGGATCTCCTCAGCCGTGGTCTTCTCGGGCGTTGTCAATTTCACGATGTCATTCGGTTGGAAACCGAAATCCGGGGCGAGGAGAAGGCCTTCGATGAGGTTCACATCGTTAATCGCGCCCTCCAGGTCGGGATAGGTCCAGCGGCGAACATCTCCACTGACGAGTCCTTTCCGGGACGAAGACTTCTTCGGCGGGACGGTGGAAACCTGGCCGCCTGCAGGATTGTATTGATTGATTCCGATCAGGACTGCCCGGCGGGTTGCGCCGAAACACGGGGAGCCGGCCCCAGGCAGGGCAGCAAGAAAGAGAATCAGCGCAGCGCAAAAGCGACACATCTCAAGTCTCCTTTGGCAACCAAGGAAACACCATGAAATCTTGTTCGACCAGGCGATTGCTGGCGGCAGGCTTCCTGGCATATCGCGACAAAATGGATGGCTTCGTGTGGGTTGCATGCGGCAACCACCACCCAGTTAGGTCAATAATATCATATGCGCGAGGCGGAGCTTCCCGGTTTTCCCGATTGGTGCGCTGAATCGAAGTGATAGGCTGGAAGCTCGGGAGTCCCGGCGTATGCGTACCAGCTTGTACATCGCACTCTTGACCATGGCGCGTGTTCCCACGCTACCGGCAGCGGTGGTAGGGACGAGCGCGGCGGCGCTCTCCCTTACGGCGGCGCGGGTGGCGGCAATGCCCGAGGCGCAACGCAATGCATGGAAGGAGTATCTGGAGCGCTCGGCGCGGCAGATGCTGGCAGACCGGGCGTTCCTGAAGGCGGAGTTGCAGGCCGCCCGGCTCAAGGAAGCCACGCCGGCTCCGCACGGCACCGGGCCGCGCAGCGTGCCGCTCGACCGGCCGGGGGAATGGTATGGCGGCGCGGAGGCGCGGCGCATCGCAGAAATCATCGTTTCCTTCCAGACACCGGCGGGGGGCTGGAGTAAGAATCTGGATCTTTCAGCGCACGTGCGGCGGCCCGGGGAGAGCTCTGCGCCGGACAATCTTTCGCGCTACCTGGGCCCAGACGATTTCGATACGCCGCGCGATGCGAGTTGGAACTACGTCGGCACGCTCGACAACGACGCGACCACAACGGAACTCCGCTTCCTGGCTCGGGTGGCGGCGGCGGCGGGCGCGAAAGAGGGTGCACCCTTCTCCTCCAGTTTCGAGCGCGGAGTGGCATACCTGCTGGCGGCGCAATTTCCCAACGGTGGATGGCCCCAGGTCTGGCCCCTGGAGGGCGGTTACCACGATGCCATCACATTCAATGACGGCGCCGTGATCCACACGCTCGAACTGTTGGAAGAGATTGCCGGCGGCCGGGCTGAGTTCGCGGGCGTGCCGGCAAGCTTGCGGAAAGCGGCCGCGCTGGCGGTGACTTGCGGGGTGGCGGCGCTTGGGGCCACGCAGATTGTGGAAAACGGCCGCCGCACGGTGTGGAGCCAGCAGCACGATGCGCTGACGCTAGCGCCGGCAGCGGGTCGTAATTACGAACCGGCGGCGTTGTGCAGCAGCGAGAGCTCCGAGGTGATGCTCTTCCTGATGACTTTGCAGAAGCCGGACGCGGCGGTAGTGGCCGCGATCCACGGGGCGGCCGCGTGGTTCGAAAAGACCGCGATTCCCGACGCGAGCTATGAGAGCGGTCCTAATGGACGCCGGCTGATGCCGCGCCCAGGCGCGCCGCGGCTGTGGGCGCGCTTTTATGCGATGGGGACCGGCCGGCCGGTGTTCGGCGACCGCGACAAGAGCATCCGCGACAAAGTGGAGGAGATCTCCACGGAGCGGCAGCAGGGATATAGCTGGTACAACAGCGGCCCGCAAGCAGCGCTGGCCCGCTACGCGTCCTGGAGCGCGGAGCACCCGGCGGCGCCCGCCCCAACAAGTGCCGAGGCGCGCGATCAATTGATCGGGTATCTGAATGGGCTCGCGCGAGAACGCCTCGAAGAGCGAAAGCGGGCGGTGGCGGAGATTCGCACGCGCGCGGATGCCGAGCGCCGCCAGCGCGCGGTGCGCGAGAAGATTCTACGACTGCTGGGCGGGCTGCCGGAACATACGGGCCCGGTGGCGGTAAAACAGTTTGGCGAAACGAGCGGCGACGGTTTCCGCGTGGAAAAACTGGCGTACGAAAGTCTGCCGGGGTTCTGGGTGACGGCCGATCTCTACCTGCCGGCGAGCGGCGCGGGACCATTTCCCGCGGTGGTGGTGGGCGCAGGCCACGGCCCCGGCGGAAAGACCGAGAACTGGAGCTGGGGCGCCAACTTCGCGCGCAACGGCATTGCGGCACTGGCTTACGACCCGGTGGGGCAAGGCGAGCGGATACAGTATTTGGACGCGGCGGGGAAGGCTTCATTCATCGGTAGTGCGACGGGCGAGCACGGCGAAGCCAACGTTCCCACGCTGCTGATTGGCGACGACCTGGCGCGCTACATGCTGAACGATTCGATGCGCGCCGTGGATTACCTGACGAGCCGAAAGGACATCGACGGCGCGCGGATCGGCGCGTTCGGCTGTTCGGGAGGCGGAACCGCGACGGCCTATTTCGCGGCGCTGGACCCGCGGGTGCGGGCCGCCGCGACGGCCTGCTACCTCACTTCGTTCGAAGAATTGCTGGTCTCGCCGACGGGCGTGCAGGAAGCCGAGCAGACGATTCCGCACTTCGTGGAGCAGGGGCTGGATTTCGGCGATTGGGTGGAACTGGCGGCGCCCAAACCGTATGCCATCGTGTCCACAACCGCCGATATGTTCCCGTTTGAAGGCGCGCGCCAGACCTACGAAGAAGCCAAGCGCGTCTATGCGATCTTCGGCGCGGAAGAGCGACTGCAATGGATCACGGGTCCCGGCGGCCATGGCAACCTGGGGCCGATTGCGCCGGCGATTCTGGGTTTCTTTACGAAGAATCTAAAGGGCAGTGCAGATGCGCCGACCTACACACTGACGCAGCCGGCGCATCCCGAGGACATGCAATGCACGCCGACGGGGCAGGTTTCGACATCGCTCCAGTCCGCGACAGTAAGTTCCCTCAACCGCGAGCGCGCCGGGAAACTTCTGGCGCCGCAGCAGGTGATTGGCAACAAGGCTGACCTGGCACGGATGCAAACGCGCGTGCGGCAGGATGTGCGGTCGCTGACGGGTGCGGAGGTGGAACCGGGGCGCGCGGCGGCACACGTGGAAGTGAATGCCTCGGAACAACGCGCGGGTTATCGCGTCGAGACGGTAGCTCTCGCGAGTGACGCAGGCATGGAAGTCACGGGATTCCTCGCGGTTCCCGATGGCGCCGGGATCAAGCCGGCGGTGCTGCTGCTCGATTCGCAACCACCAGGCGCGGATTTCGAGCGGCTGGCGAAGGCGGGCCGGATCGTGCTGCTGCTTGAGCCACGGCCCACGCCGCCGGGGCCGGAGAGTGTCAAGTCGACGTACCTGGGTAACTTCAATCTGCTTGCGTTGCGCGCGTTTCTGGTGGGTAAGACGCTGGTGGGGCTGCGGGTGGACGACGCGATCCGCGCGGTCGATTGGCTGTGTGCGCGCAAAGACGTGGACCGTGCGGCGCTCACGGTTTACGGCAACGGAGGGCTGGGCATGGTAGCGCTGCATGCGGCGGCGCTTGACGGGCGCATCGGGCGGATAGCGATCGAAAACTCGCTGGCCTCTTACCGGCAGATTATCGACCAGCCGGCGCATCGGAATGTTTCCGAGGTGGTGATCCCCGGGGTGCTGCGGAAGTACGATACGGGCGAGTTGCTGGAGGCGGTGTATCCGCGGCCGATCACGATTGTGAATCCGCGCGATGCGTTGGGAGATGCCGTGAGCGAAGCGGATTTTCGCAAAGGCCTGGCGTATGTCTTCGAATCCGACCGGCGGTTGGGGCTGCCTGGCCGAATCCGAGTGCTCTTGGGCGGCGACCGCGAACATCTTTTCGAGTAGAGGAACCGCGAACATGAAAGCGTTGCTGCTGACCGAGTACATGAATTTGCAGGTGACGGAGTTGGCGGAGCCGGAAATCGGGGCGGCGGACGTGTTGGTGCGGGTGCGCGCGTGCGGCATCTGCGGCAGCGACGTGCACGGACTGGACGGGCGGACGGGCCGGAGGATTCCGCCGCTGGTGATGGGCCACGAAGCGGCGGGCACGATCGAAGCGATTGGCCGGGACGTGCGGGGCTGGAGGGCCGGCGACCGCGTCACGTTCGATTCGACGATCAGTTGCGGCGAATGCTACTACTGCCAGCGCGGTGAGATCAATTTGTGCGACCGGCGCGAGGTGTTGGGCGTCTCTTGCGGCGACTATCGGCGGCACGGCGCGTTTGCGGAGTACGTGGCGGTGCCGGCGCGCATTCTCTACCGGCTGCCGGGCGGATTGCCTTTCGAGCATGCGGCGATGATCGAAGCGGTGTCGGTGGCGGTTCACGCGGTGGCTTTGACGCCGCACACGGCGGGCGACCGGGCGGTGGTGATCGGCTGCGGGATGATTGGCCAACTGACCATTCAGGCGGCGCGAGCGGCGGGCTTCGCGAGCTTGATTGCGGTGGACATCGACGATGCGCGGCTGGAAATGGCGCGGCGATCAGGCGCAGAGGCGGTGCTGAATTCGAAGACATGCGACGCAGCGGCGGAAGTGCGAGCGCGCATGGACGGCCGCGGCGCGGATGTGGTGTTCGAAGCGGTGGGAGCGACGGAACCGATCCAAGCGGCGATTGCATGCGCGCGAAAGGGCGGCACGGTGACGCTGATCGGCAACATATCGCCGACGATCGAACTGCCGCTGCAGCAGGTGGTGGCCCGGCAGATCAGGCTGCAAGGGTCGTGCGCGTCGGCGGGCGAGTACCCGAAGTGCATCGAGCTGTTGACGACCGGCGAGATCCAGGTGGGCGATTTGATCTCTGCGCGCGCCACGCTGGAAGAAGCGGCCGGCTGGTTCGGCCGGCTCTATCGCCGGGAGCCGAACCTGATGAAAGTGATCGTGGAGCCATAAGAAGAGGGAAGCCGGATGAACGAGGGGTTCGATTTGAGCGGCCGGGTGGCCGTGATCACGGGCGCCAGCCGCGGGCTGGGCCAATACTTCGGGCGCGCGCTGGCACGGGCCGGCGCAGACCTGGTGATTACCAGCCGAAGGGTAGAGGCGCTGCGCGGCTTTCAGGCCGAAATCGAGGNNTGGAGACGAATCTGCGCGGGACGTTTTTTGTCGCGCAGGCGATGGCCCGCAAGATGATCCCACGCGGGTACGGGCGCATCATTAATATAGGGTCGGTGACCAGTGTGTTCGGTTACGCCGGCCTCGCGCCGTATTGCGCGAGCCGCGGTGGCGTGAAGCAATTGACGATGAGCCTGGCGGATGACTGGGGCCGCCACGGAATCACCGTGAATTGCCTGGCTCCGGGATGGTTTCAGACCGAGCAAAACCGCGTACTTTACGAGAACCAGGAGTGGGTCGACTACCTCTGCGACCGGATTCCGCTGAAGCGGCCGGGACGCCCGCGCGATCTGGACGGCGCGATCGTGTTTCTGGCGTCGGAGAGCAGCGGTTACGTCACCGGCCAGACGCTGCTGGTGGACGGCGGAATCACGACCGGTTCGATGCGGGCGACGGTGAAGTAGTTTTTGCCCGGGTAGAGCTCGATTAGCGGGTGGAGGAGAGGAAACGCGCGATGGTCTCGTTCAGGAATTTGGCATCGGCCGGGTTGCTGGCAGCGCCGGCGGTGTGGCCCCAGAGCGACGGGATCGGCGTCAGAGCGACGCCAGGGATGAAGGCCGCCTCGTAACGCGCGTCGCCGATGGGGAAATAGAGATCCGTTTCCGAGGGCATATATAGGATCGGCACTTTGATGGAGCGGAGCGCGCGCTCCACATCGCCGCCGAAACCGGGGGTGGCTCCCACATCGTGCTTTTGCCAGGTGCGCGCCTGCAGGATGTAATCGTTGGCATCGGCGGAGAAGCTGGTGCGGAAACGGTTCATCACCTGTTCGAAGGTGACGGCGGGGCGCGATGAATCGCGCCATAACTCGCGGCGCCACCATTCCTGGGAGTAGAGCCAGCCGGCCCACACCATGCCAAAGGCCTCCAGACCCTTCTTGGGCGGGGCCGTATAATCGCCGCCCTGGAAAGCAGCGTCGGCCGTGAGCGCGGCGATCTGGCCTTCCAGACGCACCACTCCGTGCGGGTAAGTTTTCGCCGTGCCGGACGTGGCGACGATGCGGCCGGCGAATTCCGGGTAGCTGACCGCCCATTGGAAGGACTGCTGCGCGCCCATGGAGAAGCCGATGATGGCGCGGACGTGAGTGACTTTGAGTTCCTCCACCAAAAGGCGATGCACGGCTTCGACGTTATCGCGGATGGTCATGACCGGGAAACGGGGACCGTGGAAGGGCTCCGGCGTGTTGCTGGGGGAAGAGGAACGGCCATTGCCGAACAGTTCCGTCGCCACCAGGAAGAGATGGGAAGGGTCGAGCGCGCGATCCGCACCGATCAGCCACTCATATCCGTGGAAGTTTGCCATGTAGTGCGAGGGGAGGAGCACCAGGTTGTCCCTGGCGGCGTTCAGATGGCCATAAGTTCCGTAGACAATATGCGCCTGCGGCAGCGTGACGCCGCCCTCGGTACGGAAGTTGGAGATGACAAACTCATGGCGCTCGGCGCTCTCCGCGGTAGTGGTGGCCGCTTTCTGCGCGACGAGGATTTGTGAAAGGAAGAGGAGAGGAATGAGTTTCTTCATAGGCGGGGCGCCCCGGTTTCGCGGAATCCATCTTATCATTCCGGCGATTGGCCCTGGATCACGGGTCCGGCAGACGTGGAACCTTTACTTCAAACGGCGGCGCAGGAAGGCCGGGATATCACGCGTCGCGTGGAATTGATTCCACGTTTTGTGTAGCACCTGCTGGTATCCTGTAGTCCAAGGTGCCTCATGAAGAATTGGAATCTTTTTCTCCTCTCTGCACTCCTGGCCCTGCCTGCGGCCGCACAGCAACCATCCGTCTGTCAAACCGTCACGGCCGACCAGATCGGCAGCGATGGGCTAAATACGGCCGCCATCCAAGCGAAACTGGATGCTTGCGGCGCCGGCACAAAGCAGGTCTCGGTCGAACTCTCTGCCGCCAGGGGGAGCAGCTTCGCGTCCGGATCCCTCTATATCCCCAGCAACGTTGTGCTCTGGCTGGACGCAGGTGTCACGCTCAACGCCTCCACCAACCCGGCTGATTTTCAACGCACCAGCAGTTCGCCCTCCAAGGCGTGCGATTCTTCCACGACGCCGCCGGCGTGCGGCACTCTCGACGCCAACGAAACGGGTTGTCAGGCGCTGATCAATTCCTGCCAGAGCGACAGCGCCGGAGTCGGCGGCCCCGGCACTATCGAAGGCCACGGTTGGTCCGCGCTCACCGGCGGCGTCAACACCGGAACCACGTGGTGGGCGCTGGCCGGCGCAGCCAAAGCCGGTAATTACGTCAAGAGCCTGAACGCCCCCAAGATGATCAATTTCCAGCGTTCCACCAACATCACGCTCTCCGGCTTTACCATCCACAACGCGCCGCTGGTTCACATCCTGCTGGGCCGCGCCAACGGCGCCAACGTCACGCAAGTCACCATCGTCACTCCCACGCCCGACCACACCACCAGCGCTTTTCCCTACAACTCCGACGGCATGGATCTTTCCGGCTCCAGCAACATTCAAGTGGACCGCGCCGATTTCTCGGACGGCGACGATAACATCGCCATGGAAGCCGGCGGCGGTGGACCGGTGAACAACATCACTGTCACCAACTCCACGTTCCGCGCCGGCCACGGCCTTTCCATCGGCAGCGAAACCAATAGCGGCGCCACTAACGTCACCGCCAATAACATCCGCTTCATCGGAACCGACAACGGCCTGCGCATCAAGTCCGACATGAGCAAGGGCGGCCTGGTGGATTCCATACAGTACAGCGACATCTGCATGACCTCCGTCGGCAACCCCATCGTGATCGATCCCAACTACTCCACCGCGACGGGCAATCTGCTGCCGCTTTACAAGAACGTCGAGATCGACGGCATGTGGGCCGATGGCGGCAGTCTCACCCTGAAGGCATTCGCCGGCCAGCCGCCACTGTCGCTCACACTCAACAACGTGCGCATCGATAACCTCGGCAATGTCTCGGCTGCCAACGCCAACATCAGCGAAGTATCCGACCCCAACTTTCCCTTCCCGGTCGCCATTCCGAAAACCACGGGCGTCACGGTCTCGCAATCGCAAGCCCCCGCGCCCGCGCCCGCCGACATCAAATCTTATTGCCGGGCCGCGCTCGGATTGGGCTCCGGCGGGCAGGCTGGTCCCACCCTGATCGACGACACCTTCGCCGATGGCAACAGCCAGAATCAGGACCTCCCTAACAATTCGCTCCGCCTCTTCAACGGCCGCACCAGCAACACCCGCACGGACGCGGTGGGCTCCGTGACGTTCGACCTGACTCCCAACACCACTTCCTCCGACGCCTTCTGGGCCTACTTCACCAACTCCGGTTTCCCCGTGGTGCTGGGCGTGGGTGACAAGCTCGCCGTAGCCGTCACATTCTCACTCTCCGGTTTCGCTGCCAACGGCCAGGACGTCCGCTGGGGCGTCCTCGATTCGCTGGGCACGCGCAACACCAACAACCTCACCGGTGGCATGAACGACGCCACCTTCGTCAACGACACCGGCTACGCGCTGGATTATTTCGCCAGCGGCACCGGCAACCCTTTCGTGATCGCGCGGCGCACGGTGCTCTCGAGCGCCAACGTATTTAACACCTTCGGCGACTTCACGCCCCTCCCCGGCAGCGGCGCCACCGCCCGCCAGGCCTTGGTCGATAACGCCAAGTACACCCTCAACTACACGATCGAGCGCTTCACATCCACGAATACGCGCATATCGACATCGGTTACCGGGGGCACTCTCTCCAACCTGAACTATTCCTCCGTCGAAAGCAGTCCGACCCCCAACACTTCTTTCGATTACTTCGCCTTCCGTCTGGGCGGCACCAACTTCACCAACAAGATCACCTTCACCGAGCTGCGGGTCCAGTACACGCCCGCTCCGCCCGTGATCACCAGCCAGCCGCAACCCTCCGCTCTGACGCTACAGGTGGGCGGACAGGCGACGCTCGCCATCGGCGCCAGCGGAAATCAGATCACTTACCAGTGGCAGCTCAACGGCCAGCCCATCACCAACAGCCCCACGGCTCTCACGCCCACGCTCAAGCTCTCGAACGTCCAACACAGCGACGCCGGCAGCTACACCGTAGTGGTGAGCAACGCCGGCGGCACGGTGACCAGCAANNTTCCAACCAGCCGACCGCACCGTCACGATCGGCCATTCCACCAGCCTCGATGTCACCACGATCGGCGATGCCTTCATCTACCAGTGGTTCAAAGACGGAGTTCTCATCCCCGGCGCCAACGGCGAGCTGCTCTCCTTCCACAACGTGCAGTCGTCCGATGCCGGCAGCTACACGGTGGTGGTCAGCAACTCCAGCGGCAGCGTCCTCAGCGCGCCCGCACGCCTCACGATTGTATCGACCATGTCTCCGCTGGGGTTCCGGCCGTACAACACGCAGGCCGGCATCTGCACGGATACGCCGTTGTACATCGCCTTCGATCAGCCGCCCCGGGCCGGCACGACCGGCAAGCTGAAAGTCTTCAACTCGAAAGGCACGGTGGTCGACACGATCGACATGTCCGCCAACCCACAGACCAAAGTGATCGGCGGCGCGCCGTTTGTCTACTACCCCGTGATCGTCACCGGCAACATTGGCGCCTTTTACCTGCACCAGCAGCTTCCCGCCAATGACGTCTATTCGGTCACCATGGACCCGGGGGTACTGACCGATTCCAGCGGTGTGGCTTTCGCCGGTTTCTCCGACCTCAACTTCTGGAAGTTCGCGGCCGTGCCTGCTATCAAGAGCGTGGGCCCCAGCGTAACCTCGCTCACGGTGGCCTTCGATGGCGGCGACTACTGCACCGTGCAGGGCGCCGTCGATGCCGTGCCCGCGAACAACACGCAACCCGTCACCATCACCGTGAACCCCGGCCCTTACACCGGAATCGTCTACGTGCCATCCAACAAACCGTTCGTCACCGTCCACGGGGCGGACCGCAACACTAGCGTCATTCAATACGCCAACAACAATAACCTGAACCCCTCCGGCGTGAGCGCCCGCGCCATGTTCGGGGTCGACGCCTCGGATTTCACGCTCGAAAACATCACACTCTGGAACACCACGCCGCATGGCGGGTCGCAGGCGGAAGCGTTCCGCGGCAACAACAAGCGGATCCTGCTGAACCGCGTCAGCCTGAAAAGTTTCCAGGACACGTTGATGCTGCAAGGCGCCGGGATGGTGACGGATAGCTACATCGAAGGCGACGTCGATTTCATGTGGGGCAGTGGCGCGGTGTTTCTCCAGAACAGCGAACTGAAGGCCGTCACCTCCAGCGGATACTACACGCAGATCCGCAACGGGCAGGGCGGGAACGGCAACATTTACGTGAATTGCCGGCTCACCGGCGCGGACAGCGTCACGGGCTCCTACCTCGGCCGCATCGATCCGACCGTCTACCCGTACTCCCAGGTGGTCTACATCAATTCCGCCATGGGCTCGCAGATCATCCCCGCGGGCTGGCTCCTTAACAACGCCACTACCGCTCCCAACGCGCAATTCTGGGAATACAAGACCACCGACCTGAACGGCGCCGCGCTCGACGTGAGCCAGCGCGCATCCTTCTCGCGCCAACTGGCAGCGTCGGAAGCCGCGCAGTGGTCCGACCCTAGCTTCGTCCTATCCGGCTGGGTCCCATATACAGTCAACGCCACCGTCTCCACGATCGCGGTGGGCGCCGCCATCACTGCCGACTGGAGCGCGGCCCCCAACCACTCCGCGAAAGACTGGATCGGTCTCTACGCCGCCGGCGACGCCGACGCGAACTATCTTTCGAAGCAATACATTTCGACCGCCACCACCGGCCACCTGACAGTCACGGCCCCGCTGAAGCCGGGAACGTACGAGCTGCGTCTCTACCAAAACGACGGTTTCACCTTAGCCGCCACGGGCAACCGCTTCACCGTGCAGTGACACGGCGCAGGCACTCGCGCCGGTGCACAGTCACCGTGCTTCGCATTCATATGGCACTTCCAGCCTGCATTTGGCGATCGACGCTTGCCGGAACCTGCTGCTTCATCAGGTCTTCAATCAAGCCGCCCCAGCGGTGCGTCTGAAGCCATCGATTGTAGAAATCGGAGTTAATTCTTATTGGGTCTGATTCAGCACCTTGCTGAGATTGGCGTTCCAGATGATAGAGTTCCACTGAAGAGCAGTACCTGTTCGTATAGCCATGCTTCACGAAACGGAGACAGAGGTCGGAGTCTTCGAAGTTCGCCAAAATATATGACTCATCCCAGCCACCGACCTGCTCAAAGGCCGAGCGCCTCACGAGCAGCGCGGCGCCGGTGACAGCGGGCACGGCCCGATCGACACAAGCCTCCGGCCAGTCTCTAGGAAGGCCCTTGAAATAGTGCATATTGATCCAGAGTTTGTACGGGTGCAGGTCCTGATAAAAGTACATCCCCGCATGCTGTATCGAACCGTCTTCGTAGAGCAGTTTGCATCCTAGTGCCCCGAGGTGCGAGTCGGTGTTATGAAGCGCCAATAAGCGTATGGTCCAACCAGGTTTGACCGGGAAGACATCTGAATTCAGGAACAGCAGAAAGGGAGCGGAACTGGCGGCGGCCCCGACGTTGTTAGCCGCCGAATAACCGGAGTTCCGTTCCATGACCAGAGTCTTAAACGGCACTAGATAGAGCTGCGCGAGATGAAATGCATAGGATTCGAATTCAGCGCCCCGCGAAGGATCGTCAAGCACATAGATCAGTTCGGAAGCGCAGATGGCAGGATCGTTGGCAAACTGCGCGAGCTGGTGTCCCATCAGTTCCAGGCGCCCGTACAGCGGCACGATGATCGAAAGTTCGGGTTTGGACGGGCTTGACCCGAAAGATAGCGGACGGCCGGCACGGGCACCGGGCAATCCGGACCTTGTCCTATCGATGGCGGGCTCGATGTGATTGGCCATCAAGGCCGAGTTGAAAAAAGGCTCGGATGGAATGCTCTCCAGGATCTGATGCTGGGATAGAAACGGGTCGGTGGAAGGGCTGATCGCCAGCTCCACCCTCTGGCCGTCTTTCAGGACGACGCGGAGAAGCCCGCTGCCGGCGATTGGCGCCTCAGCCAAAAGAAAGGTCAAAAAACCATGATTGTCCATGGTGCCGTCCGAAAAACGGCGTTGACAATGGGCCGCTACGTCCTTTCGCGGATAGCGCATCAATCCCGCCGCGGGCACGGCCTGAACATGGTGCCCCAGAACGAGCTCGAGCCGGAGCAACTGCTGCCTGGGATCCCATAACCAGCCGCGGAGGAACAGCGATGCCGCGTCCGGGCTCACACAATGATCCAGGCAGAAGGCGAACCGCTTGTCAAGGAGCTCGATCGTGGACCCCGAATGTGGGGCGGGATTGGAAGGCTGCGCCGGTACGCCTGAGCGAACCGCGTGATATACAGCACCAAGACGCGTTCTGAGACTAACCGCTAAAGACATGACCAGGAACCGATCTATGCTAGCACAAGGTTCGACACCGACCTATAGAGCGCAACATGAGCCGCCACCGACTGGTCCACCGGGAAGACCGGGCGGATCGATTCACGGAGGCGCTCCCACAACCCTTCCGTGTGCGCCGCGCGGATCAGGGTGTCGGCAAGGCTGTCTGGATCGTTCACCCTGAAATGCAAGCCATCCACGTCATCTCGAACCTTTTCCGCCATGCCGCCGATGTTGCTGCATATCACAGGGCGCCGGTGCATGAATGCCTCCTGAATCGATAGAGGCGCATTCTCCCACCATGTGGAGGGCACGACAACCCAATCCACTTTCTCCATGAGCGACGGAAGATCGGCTTGCACATAGTGAGGTTGCACGGTCACGTTGTCCGGCGTACGCGCGAGTGACTCCTTAAGACTCGCCTGAAACTGGGGTGACTGTTTATCGAGGTTGGCGCCGTGGATGCGCAAATGAATATCACGATGTCCACGCTCAGTCAGGATCTGCATGGCAGCCAAAAGAACCTGAAGACCTTTATCCGGGTTCAACTGGCCGAAATAGCCGATGCATCCGCGGCCTTCGCCCGGCGCAGCGCTTCGAGCGGGGGCTTCCATTTGCAGCGAGCGGCCATTCTCAATGAGGTGAAGCTTGTCTTGGGGCAACCCCCACGACAAATACCGGTCAAGCAGAAACTGGCTGGGCGCGACAAAAGCATCGACATTCCACAGATGAGACTTGACGAAGAGTTCCCGAAGAAAGAATTCTTGCGGCGTGCGATCCGGGAAACACTCATGACACCGGAGCGGCGTGGCATGGTCGCACAGACTGCGATCGCGTGTCCGGATCATCCGGCCGTCAGCGGCGCAGATCGGCAGGAATTCGTGCAACGTATACACAATCGCCGCACGGGGAAGAACGTTGCGCACCTGCCGAACGGTCTCGATGCCCAAGTGGAGCGTGTGGCTGAAGTGGACCACATCCGGCCGGAGACTCTCCAGGAACTCCCGAAAATGCAGCGTGATTGCCGCCTGATCTACTTGGCTGAGGAAAAACAGATCGAAGCGATCGGTGTAGAACAGAACCACGCGTTTGGTCTCTCCGGGAACGGATTGAAATGGCGTGCCCGGGCGCCGGAAGTGTGTTGGTGGGCCGACCCGCGCCATGTAAAAAGCGTCATACTCGAGTTGCACCATGCGATTGAACAACTCGAACGACGCGATCTCCGCGCCGCCCGCAATGAAAGCAGGATGGCCGTGCGATACGTGCAGGACTCTCACAGTTTTTGCTCGCGGAAGCCTAGTATGCTACCACAGTTGAGAGGTGGCCGTTTGCGGTGTAAGGGCCGCTCCAAATGAAAGCGCAGGGCTTTGTGGATGTCGCCGATGTGACAACTGTGTCAGGCTGGGCCTGGTCGCCAGACGCACCCTACGATCCCGTTTACGTAGACCTCTACGACGGTGAACTGCTGTTGGCCCGACTGCGCGCCGACCTGTACCGCAAGGACCTCGCCGAGGCATCCAGAGGCGACGGCTGCCACGCGTTTCAGTACACTGTCGATGAGGCGCGCCGGGACGGTTGCGAGCATGAGATCCGCGTCTGTTTCGAAGGCACCCGTATCGACTTGACAAACAGCCCCTGTCACGTTCTGTTTGGCTACTCGCCACACCGCACGCACGAACTGGCCTGCGCCCTGCGAGCGATCGCACCAGTTGCCACCTGGAACGTGGACCTGGTCGAGCGCACCGATGGAAACTGGGCCCTTCAGGGCTGGGCACTGCCGCCTCTGACCGGACAGGATGGTTTCTTCGCGGTCAACGGCGCACCCCTTTCGGTGGCAGGTCAGGTTTCCTATCCGCTGTGGCGTCCGGACGTGGCAAATATCTTTTGGTTTGTTCCGCACAGCGCCCGGTCTGGGTTTGCATGTTCGATCAACTGGCGAACCTTCGGGTCCGCTGAGGCGGATGTATTGCGAATCGATTATGTCGATGAGAAGAGCATGAGCCCCTGGGATGACTATCAGGCTTTCTATCTTTGTCCCGGCCTGCTGAATGCTCGCTATGCGATACCACCAGAAGACAGTATTCTGCGGGTGGCCGGATATACAAGTTCGGGCAAGTTTCTACTGGACGGTTACACGACGCTCGTCAAACTGCGGAAGGTCGTGGAGAAGGTTACCGGCCGATCGCTGAACACGTTTTCCAGCATCCTGGACTGGGGCTGCGGCTGCGGCCGCCTGACACGGCATCTGATCGAAGCGCTCGAGGGTGCGGATACTCAGATCGTGGGAATCGATATCGATCGCGAAAATGTCCAGTGGTGCAAAACTCACCTACCGCGGGCGTCGTTCGATTCGTGTGACCTGGATCCGCCGACGAATCTGCCGGCCGCGGCATTTGAACTGATTATCGGACTTTCCGTGTTCACCCACCTGGACGAGGCTACTCAGTTCGCCTGGTTGAATGAATTGAGGCGCGTGGCCATGCCGGGAGCGCTGCTGTTGTTGTCGGTTCATGGAAACACGTCGGTGTGCCGATCGAACGTGAGCCTGGCATGGCTCGATCAGTGGAGGCGCAGAGGCATGGATGATAGCCGCAAAGATCCCGCCTTGTCGGCGGTTATTAATAATGAGGGGTACTACCGTGCGACCTTTCACACCAAAGCCTATGTCCAGGTGCGTTGGGCTGCCTATTTCGACATTGTGACAATCATAGAGGGATTCCTCTCCAACAACCAGGATCTGGTGGTATTGCGCACCAGGTGACGAGGAGTTTCCACACAGACGTGAGGAAGGCTGGTCTTATTTACAGGTAAGGTGCTGGGGCGAGTTGGGCAATTCGAAATCGGAGTCACTGGTCTTTGCGGCGATAGTGTGGGGGCGCCCATCCTTCAGCGTCGCCGGCAACTCCGAGACGAATGCGTGCGCGCCATTGCCCTTGCCGGCCGCCTTTAGGTCAGGCCGCGCCCGGTCGGCGATCAAAGTCATCAGCAGTTTGCCATCGTTCAGTATGCGAATTCTGACTTGAACGTCCGGGACCAGCGCATCCCAAGCCCAACCGGAGATCCCATCGCAACCGGCGTACTCGAGACGCCCCTCGTAATGCGCAGAGACAGCGGACGCCGGCCGGCGCAAATCTCGCGGAACGGACAGGATCAGCCGCCGGTTGTCCCAATCCCGGTCGCCTCGGTCGGGCGGGAGAAACGTTTGGGGAGGTTCCCAGATGCCAAACGCTATTCCGGTGGCGCCCCTCAGTTTATCGCCCGACAATGGGACGGTATCGCGCCAAATCTGGCCGGCTTGCGCCATGCGCGGTGACGCTCGAGCACCAGGAACTTGTTCGTAGTCTGCTTGCGCAAGGATCTTGCCGCTTTGGTCGATGAGGTGAACAAATACGAAGTATCTCAATGGCTGTTCCGCTAGGCTCTCCCAGAAAAGTTCCATCTGCAAACCCTGGTCCCGCGGCGTAAGCAACACGCCGTGAAGAAGGAACCGGCTGCCAAAGCCAACGTCGCGGCTACCGGGGACACTTCCATCAACGGCCCAGGCGAGAGTATCCCGCGCCAGAATCACAGGCTCGCGGCGGTAGAGGAGGCATTCAGCGCCGGTCGCGCCGAGAGAGGCCCGGTAGATCTGTTGAAAGTCGGAATCCGATGTTATGAGGCGCTCCGCCTCGTTCTTCATCGGATTGGCAAAAGGCGGAGCAAGTTCGGGCTCGGGAACTCGAGGAACGAGCAGAACGTATTTAGGCCTGACTTGATCCATCCATCTCTGGAGCTGATCGGGCGTGGTAATGTCGCCCGCCACCCCAATCATCTGAAGGCGGCAGCCGGCCCGCAGAGCCATGTACCCAAGATTCTCGATATTGAGATACTGGTGCGAGAGAAGAACCAACAGGCGATCGCCCTCCCGCGGCGGATCGGGGCCGTGACAGATGGTATCGATGATTTCGGACTGCTGCCACGCTCCGGCATCACCTGGGGCAACAGCAAACCACGCAAGGTGAGGCGACCAAACCTGGAAACGCCCGACCGCGAACCCTGGAATTCCCCGGCCAAATGGAAAGGACGAGCAAGCGTACGCGAATACGGGGACTGCCAGTAGCAGCGCTGAAGCAGCAACCAGGCGACGGGGAGGGCAAAACGCAATGACCGTTCGCGACAACCAGAGTGCGGCTACTGGAAGCAGCGGAGCCAGGTATCGGATCTCCTTATTGGGCGAGGACGCGAGTACGACGAGAGGCACAGCGGCCCACATCGCTAACAGCCAACCGCGGCCGATTCGACTACAGCCTGGGCGTTTGGGAAGAAGCAGCCACGCCGCGGACGCCAGGACAAGCAGGCACGAGTACCAGGTTGAGAGGGTCCCAGAAGTAACTACGACAAAATAGTCCAACAGCACTCGTGCCGCGAAGACGTGGGCACTGCCATAGTCCGCCGCAACCGTGCCATTATATGCTGAATGCGCAAAGGCAGTGACGGTTTGCCAATTTGGCACGTACCAGATCCCGGCCGTGAGCCCGCCCACGAGCAAAATACAGCCGAACCGCGCGATCGTCGCCGCCCTATCGCGCCAGTCCACCCGCCGTCGAATGGCCAGCACCGCTTGCACCGCCGCCGGGGCGGCAATGTACAAGGGAAAGGAGACCTTCATCAATAAGCCGAGGCCGAGCAGCAAGCCGAGGCGTGCGATCGGCCAGACCCCGGACACAGGCTGCACGTGAAAGTAGTAGATCCACATCACCACCAGGGTCGCCAAGCCGTACTCGACAACAAATTGCCGGGACAACCCATACACCAGAGGCATGGTTTGGAGAATCGCCACCGCCAGCAGCCCTTCTTTCGGCGACCAGAAGCTTTCGGCTATCCGGAACAGGTAGATGCTGATCAAGATGACGAAGCCGGCGCCAATCAGGAAGCGGGGATCGAACTCCCTGCCGAAGACCACGTAGAACGGCACCGGAAGCGCGGATATGAGCGGTGGCCTGATCCCGAACAGATGACTGAAGGTTCGGGCGAAGCCGATGATCCCATGGTCCCTCAGCCCGTCAAACAGCATCAGACTACCTCTGAGGAACCCCGCGTCGTCCCAGAAGGTGGGAGTTCTTGAGCGATGGAAGTAGTAACCGTTGACAGCGGCGAGTGTCGCGACTACAAGAACGGCCACGGCTATGCAGTTTCGCCGAAGATGCGGTGAGGGCATTCTAGCAACGCCTACCAATCTGCCTTGCGGCCAGCCTAAAGCGCAAAAAGCCTTCGAGGCTCCAAGCCTCATAGTTTAACCTCATGGCACGCGCATATGGCCACCGGCATGGACAACCGGCTGGCTAGACCATGCCGCTTCGCCTGGGCCGCGCCAATCGGCCCGAGCCTAACATCATGTCTCTGAGGCCCCGCAGACCTGCCGTTCAGATCATCCTGAGTTGCGGATTTCTGACCCACGCCCAGGCGAAATTCGGAGATTCCGCGCCGGGGGCCAGAACGGTCGAAAGCTCCAGGCTGGCCGTAGAGAAGCTTCGGGGAAAGGTCACCTGCCAGTGCACGGGCTCCGCCGGCTGCACTTCCCGAGTGCTCTCCTGGATGGTCAGACCGTTCTCATCGCGCAGGTGAAACAGGAAACAAACGGGAGCGGATTCGGGATGGTCGACGCTCAAATCGGCTTCAAAGCAATTGTGGCCCGCCAGCCTGAGGCCCTCGAACCGGGCGCGGGGTGGCGCTGTCCCTATAGGACCCGGATGCAGAAATACTCCATTTTCCTCCGGGGCGAGTCTGGCCCATGCACCGCCATCGAGGGTGATGGGGCCGGAGTTAATTTCCCCGATTAGCGGCAGGAGGGGGCGAACGCGATTTTCCGAAGCTTGTGACTCGAGCGACCGGAGCAGATCGCTATACAACGACGCCAGGCGGGGACGGTCGCCACATAGGCGCTGCACAATATCGACAAACTCTCTGCGCCCGCTGGGCAGGACATAGCCGTTGGGACCAATCGGGAAAGCGTTGGGAAAATCAAGAGGCAGATCGATGATCCGGGGCGCCTTCAATCCTTCCGCAATGGCAGATGCCAGGCCGGGGTTGCCGATGAATACCCTGGCCTGTTGGATCAGCCGGGCCATCTCCAGAAAATCCGCACACTGACGGACCCGGCCCGGGATGCCGGCCACGCTCCGCCACTCGCCCGGAATCGCCAGGATGAGTACGTCGTCGAAATAGAGCATCAGGTCGCGCAGGAATTCGTCTGTCAGGCCCCGATAACGAGGCGTCAGAGCCAGAACCACTTCACTCATCTCGGGCGTTTCCACGGGAACCCGCAGAAACGGCGCGTTGGCGTCTATTTCCGCGTGCACGGCATTAGCGTGGGCGTACATCAGGTGAACATGCTCGGGGTCCTCGTTTCGAAAACGGTCTAATACATAATCGACATCGATGCAAGCCGGATCAACCGATTCGAGCGGCACGCCCGCCGTGACAAGGGTTACGCGATCCAGGTAGTCCTGCGCCAGCAAAAGAGGGACGAGGGCCCGCGCATTCTGCTCAGTCAGGTTTCTCAATGGGTTGGGATCCCGATACACATTGAGGATGAGATGGCGAATCCCTAGCGCCCGGACTGCCGGCAGGGAATAGATCAGGTCGCCGGCGTTCCCGCTGTGGATCCCGGAGACCTGCGGAGCGACCCGGTCGTTCTGGCAAAAATCCTCGATCGTCCTGAACTTAATAGAGACCATGTTCTTGTAGGGCGCCCCGGAGAATGTCCAGGTACTGCGCTTCCTGGTTGCGTTTCCAGTTGAAGAGACTTCTCGTGACCGGGTCAGGCTCAAAGCGCTGCAGAAACCCCGCGACGTCTTCCGGTTCGCGAACAAAAATGTACGGGCACACTTCTACCGCCGAGCGAACGCGCGGCTCGGTGTTCGTGATGATTGCCGGTTTGAGCAGGGAGTTCGCAATCAGCGCACTGTGCAACCGCGTCGAGATCACCATGTCGCAATCGGACAGGAGGCGGAAGTAATCGCCCGAATCGTACGAATAACAGACCGGGCAGTCGACACTCGAGGAAAACTCAAGGTACTCGTCGATGTAGTTGCAGATGATCTTAACGGAAAACCGTGGTTGCAGCACACGCAACATATCCAACATCCGGGCCTTGAGCTGGGCGGAGACGGCCTGGTTCGCGACGCGGTCATTTTGCAGGACGATTCCGATGCTTTTGAGCCCTCTCGCAGGGTACTCGCAGGGAGCCGCAAACAACGCGGGGCACGGCAGGATGTGGGCTTGGATTCCGAGGGCCTGGAGTGCCTGCCGGGCGATGCCGCCACGAGTAACGATCAGGGCTTTGGAGAGCATCCGGACGTCGTCGGGGCTGCACGGCAACTCCGTGGATGGGTAGTCAATTCCCAGATAGAACACCGGCGCGGCGGAAGTGTGGCGGATGCGGGCGAGCGGCTCCAGATGCGGACCGATCCATTCCGGCGTGCCGGCTATGACCATGAGATCCACCGCCGGCATTTCCTCCGCCGGCTGGTATGAGTTGCCGAGGAGATGAGGCCTTCTTGCAGACGCCACCCAGGGCTCGAGGAAACAGTCGGGGCCGCGGTCGTAAAGGACCCAATTCACCACCCTCTCAGGGTAGAGAGTGCGGAATAGGCGTCGGATGCCGAGCGCAATCCACTCGTCCCCGGGATTCCATTGACGTGTAGAAGAGCAGAGTATGTTGAGGGGCCTCACTGGATCTCCGCTATCCGCATTCATTCCGCGCAGCACTGAAAGGAAGCACTCCGGATGTGTCTCAGACCAGTCTAGCTCACATGCGCGCACCCAAACGGCTCGTGCTAAGCTGCAATGTGGGAATGGCCGCAGGGATTACCGAACAACACTCCATTGCATGCCGGATCGCGTCCCTGTTGAAGCCCGCCTCTGTGTTGGGTATCGGCAACGAGACGGCAACTCTGCTGGAGTCGTTGGCGAGTTGCGGAGTGGGCGGAATTACGCAGGCAGCCTCTCTGGAGCAGTTGGCCTGCCTGGCGGGGACATACGACCTGGCCGTGTACGCGGGCGCCACGAATCAGGCCCGGTCTATGATTCAGGGCGCGGCGGGTCTCACGGATCGGATCTTGTTCTTCCCTTCGCCCGATGGCAGCCAGGATGGGCCGCTTCTCCCGGCTCTTCGCCTGTTTGATGAAGCCGGCTTTTCGCCTGACTTTTCCACGAATCCCGTATTCCTAACCAATAGCGCTGTGCTCTTCCGGAGGGTTTGGACAGCGGCCCTCCCGACGCCCGCAGGCTACCCACTGCCAAACCAGCAGGATGAAATGGAGCGCCTGGTTAATGAGCTACGCGTGGCAGTGGCGGAGACGCGCGAAATGCACCGGATTTTCGCGGAGAGAGTGGAGGGCCGAGTCGCCCTGCTCCAATCCCGGACCATGCGGCTGCAGCACACCACACAAGAGATCCTGCTGAGCCGTACCTGGCGCACGCTGGTGGCTGCGGGCGGTCTGCTGCTCGGTTTCCAGAGCTGGATCGAGCGGTTCATTTTCCATCGGCCCGCTTTGGCGGTTGCAACGGCCAATACTGGCAGCGAAGCAATCTTCCGAATCGATTGCAACGAACCTGCCCCGGCTATTGATTCTGGTAATACTGGAACGTCCGGGCCACAAGTGAGCGGAACCCTCTCCGTGCGTGGTTGGGCGCTGGCGAGTCCTGGAATCCGGCGCGTGGAAATTCAGGCTGGAGATGCAGAATCCGTGGAGGCGCGTTACGGATTTTACCGGCCCGATGTTTCAGCCCAATATCCGGACGTGCCGGGTTCGGACCGGTCCGGGTTTCGGGCCAAGATCGACACGGCGCTTCTCCCGAACGGCAGACAGTTTCTCACCATACGCGCTTTCAGCTTCGGGGGTGCAACCACCGAGCTCCGCGTACCGATCCTAGTCGACCATATCAACGGGTATGCCAGCGACTATCATCGGTGGATCGCGGAGTTTGAAAGGGAAGACGATGCACTGATCCGGATGAAGATCCCGCTGTTCGCCCAACGGCCGACGATCAGCGTGATCCTTCCCGTATACCGGACCTCAGTCGAAATCCTGGAGCGGACTATCGCTTCGGTGGAGAAACAGAGTTATCCAATCTGGCAGCTCTGCATTGTAGATGACGGTTCTCAGTCCGCCGGGATCGATGAAATTGTGAATCGGTACTCCAGCCTCGACCACAGGGTTCAGTTGGTCCGTCTGCCTTCCAACCAAGGGGTCTCCGCGGCGTCGAATGCGGCTCTCGCGATTGCCCAAGGCGAATTTGTTGCGCTCCTCGATCACGACGATGAACTGAGTCCGCACGCGCTCTACCATTTTGTCGACGCCCTCAATCAAAATCCCGAAGCGGACATCTTCTACTCCGACGAAGACCATATCGATGAAGTGGGGCTCCGCTCAGATCCCTTTTTCAAGCCGGACTGGTCTCCCGATCTGATCCTTGCAGAGAACTACGTCAATCACCTGATGATCTTCCGCCGGTCACTGGCTGTGGAGGCCGGCGGGTTTCGCAGCAACTTCGATCTCAGTCAGGACCATGACATCCTGCTTCGGATGAGCGTCAAGGCCCGCAGGATCGTTCACATTGCCAAAGTCCTTTACCATTGGCGGACCGATATTTACTCGATGCGGCGGGCGTCGCAATGGGGGCAGCGCGCGATTGAATCCTCCCGGCGTGTGGTCGCGGATCACCTGAATGCGACCGGTATCCGCGCCACCGTGGAATCGGGTGAGGTATTTCCCCGGTGGCGAGTGCGCTATGCCATCCCGGACAACCAGCGCGTGCAGATCCTGATCCCCAGCGCTAAGGTGGAGCTTCTTGAGCGTTGTCTGCGCAGCATAACGCAAAAGACCGACTACCCGGATTATGAGATCGCCGTATTGGACAACTCCCGCGCCAACAGAATCGAACGTTTTGTCCGGCGCTGGAATACGGAAAGACGTCCGCTGAAATACGTGGACTTGCGCCACCGGCCGTTCAATTTTTCCGCGCTGAATAATGCGGCGGCCAGGGAGAGCGATGCGCCGTTGTTATTATTCCTGAACGACGATGTTACTGTGATTACCCCGGGCTGGCTGACTGCGATGGTCGAGTTAGCGTCGCGTCCCGAGGTTGGCGCGGTAGGTGCGAAGCTGTTGTACCCCGACGGCACCATACAGCACGCCGGGGTCGTAGTGGGATTGTTCGACATCTGCGGGCATGCCTTTAGAGGCGCCTGCGATGAAGACCGGCTGTACTTCGATTTTCCATCCGTGATCCGGGATGTGAGTGCCGTTACGGCAGCCTGCATGATGGTGCCGGCGAAGCGGTTCCGGGAGTGCGACGGATTCGATGAGGACGCGCTACCGATTGCTTATCAGGATGTGGACCTCTGCCTGAAACTCCGCCAGAGAGGATACCGGGTTCTGGTCACGCCGCATGCCCGGCTCTACCACCACGAAGCAACCTCCAAGCGCCCCGAGGATAAAGATCCCAGTCCCTCGGAAACGATGGCGTTCAAAGCGCGTTGGAAAGCGATCATCGAGAACGATCCGTTCTACAATCCCAACCTGACGCGGAGCGACGAGAACTACTCTTACCGCAAGAAAGCATAAGCCGTCAGGAGCCGGGACGCGTGATACGCTTGGTCGAAAACGGACGCGATCGTGCCGATGGTATAGTGTTGCCATGAGTGGCACCAGATTGCAGGCAACACTGCTGTCTTCGACATATGAGCGAAGCGAGGGCAAGCTGGTCTTCCGATGGCTCCTGGATCAAACCGGCAATTTGAACCCACCTCTTCTCTCGGACCAGTGCTGCATACGATTCACTCCGCCGCCGGACGCGATTACGGAATCGGAGATCGCCGATATGTTCGTGGGCATCCTTGGCCCGCACCTCGCGTCAAAGGCTGAAGCCCTCGATCTCTCGATTCCCTTCGCGATGCAGCCTGACCAGGCCGCATTTTGGACGCAGTATATCGGCGGTTTGGTCCCATCATGCCGCATTGCGATTTCCGCTTCCCCGATTTCGACCCAATCACAGGTGAGAGCTACGCCACCGCGCACCGGAAGTCTGGGCCTGTACTTCGGCGGGGGAGTCGAAAGCCTGA
>PLZX01000298.1:0-9629 GCA_003152325.1 Bryobacterales bacterium
CATCTACACGCTCGCCGTGAGCGCCACGCTCGATCCGGGGGCGGCTGCCACTGCCGGTCGCGGCGGGCGTGGCGGTCGCGGCGGCGGTGGAGGCGGCATCAGTTTCTACAAGACCACCGATGGCGGCGAAAATTGGTTCCTGGCGACCGACGATCCGCGCGTGGCGGAGACGGGCTCGCAGCGGCATCCGCCGGTTACGCGGCCGCTGGGCCGCATCGGCGGCGGCGACTTGCCCACCATCACGGTGGACCCGAAGAACGAGAACGTGGTCTATAGCTGTTCCACGGTGTTCTGGCGGACTGAGGATGGCGGCCAGACGTGGTCAGCCGTGCGCGGCGCGCCGGGCGGCGACGATTACCAGAAGAGCTGGGTGAATCCGAATTATTCCAATATCATTCTGCTGGTGAGCGACCAGGGCGGGGTGGTGTCCGCGAATCGCGGGGAGTCGTGGAGCAACTGGTACACGCAACCAACTGCCGCGATGTATCACGTGACGGCCGACAACGCCTTCCCCTACCGCCTGTGCAGCGGCCAGCAGGACTCGGGCTCGGCCTGCGTGGATAGCCGCGGCATGGATGGCGAAATCACGTTCCATGATTGGCATCCGGTGGGTATCGAGGAGTACGGCGAGGCGGCGCCAGATCCGAAAAACCCGAATCTGGTGTATGGCGGGAAGGTGAGCGTGTATAACCGGCTGACCAGCCAGAAAGCCGGCGTGGGCCCGGGCGGCGGCCGCGGTGGACGCGGCGGCGCAGCGGCGGGACGTGGCGCCGCGGCGCCAGCGGCAGAACCGCCCGCGCGTACGGTTCGCACGCAACCGCTGATCTGGTCACCCAAGGATCCCAATGTTCTCTTTTATGCCACCCAGTTCGTCTGGAAGACCGCCAACGGCGGCCATAGCTGGACCGCCATTTCGCGCGACCTGACGCGGCAGACGTGGGACGTGCCCGCGAATGCGGGCAAGTATGCCGGAACGGTGACGCCGGCGCCTCAGGGATCGATCACAGCGCTCGCGCCATCGCCGCTCGACGTCAACGTGCTGTGGGCGGGTACCGGCGACGGCCTGCTGCAGGTGACCGCCGACGGCGGCGCGAAATGGAGCAATGTGACGCCATCCGAGATGAAGCCGTGGACGCGCATCTTTAATATGGACGCGGGCCACTTCGACACGAAGACGGCGTATGCAGCCGCCAATACGTTGCGGCTGGACGACATGAACCCGCACTTGTGGCGCACGCACGACGGGGGTAAGACCTGGAAGGAGATCGATAACGGTATCGCGGGCGGCGCCGTGGCTAACTCTATTCGCGAAGATCCGCGCAAGAAAGGGCTGCTCTATGCCGCGACGGATACGCAGGTTTGGGTTTCCTTCGACGACGGCGACAACTGGCATTCGCTGCGGCTGAATATGCCGGCGATCTCCGTGCGCGACATCGAAGTGAAGGATGACGCGACCTGCCTGTGCTCCGACCTGGTGGCTGGGACGCATGGCCGCGGCTTCTGGATTCTGGACGACGTGACGCCGCTGCGACAGGCGGCCGAAGCCGCCGCGGCATCGAGCGCGTATCTGTTTAAACCGGCAACGGCCATCCGGATTCGTTTCGGCACGAATGATCCCACGCCGTGGCCGCCGGAATTTCCGGCCGGGGAAAACCCGCCGCCCGGGGCCATCATCGATTACTACTTGCCCGCCGCCGCGGGCGGCGAGGTGAAGCTGGAGTTCCTCTCGCAGGGCAAGGTGATTCGCACGTACTCGAGCAACGATCCGGTGCGGAGCCCCGATCCGGCGACCGATCCGGTGGGCTACAACAGACTGTGCCAGCAGACGCCGACCGCGCCCGACTGCAATCTGCCGCTCTATTGGCCGGCGCCGCCGCAGGTGTTGAAAGCGACGGCCGGCATGCACCGCTTCGCGTGGGACATGCACTACGATCCGATCGGCGGTGGAGGCGGTGGTGGACGCGGCGGTGGCGGAGGCGGTGGCGCCGTTCCGCACCGCACGTACTCCGGCGTCAACTCGCCGTGGGTAGCGCCTGGCGCGTACTCGGTGCGGTTGACGGTGAACGGGCAGAGCCATAGCCAACCGATCACGATCAAGATGGACCCGCGTGTGAAGATCACGCCTGAAGTGCAGCAGATTTTCACGCTGACGACCCGAATGGAGAACAGCGCGCGGAACGCTGCGAGCGCGTACAAAGAAGCTCGTACGCTAGCCGAGAAGCTGAAGGCGAAGGCGCAATCGGCTGCGAATAACGCGTTGATCAAGCAAGTGGAGGAGATCGCGCCGGCCGAGACGTCTGGGGGCGGCGGCGGAGGGGGCCGCGGGGGCCGTGGAGGTCGGGGCGCTGGTGCCGCTGCGCCGGAACTGCCGGCTGCGCCGAACCTGACCAACATCGGCACTCAGATGGTTGCCGCGGTACAGGGCATGCAGGGTTCCGAGATGCCGCCCACCGCGGCGCAGCTCCATGCCTGCAGCGAGCAGGAAGCCGCCTATACAGCGTTGATGGCGAAGTGGTCGGCGCTCAAGGCGAAGGTGAACGGGCCGGCTGCGCCAGCCGCCGGGCGGGGAGGCGCGAAGCAGTAGGGGCAACGTCGAGCTAAACGGGCGGTGACGTGGCGGGCGAGGGCCGCATTCATTCGCTCTATGCCGCAGCGTCGCCAGCCCGACTTGCGACTGACATCTGGGCCTTGCGGAGGATTTCGGCCAATTCCAGGCCGGGCAGAGGAATCGGACAACCGTGGCGCTCGCAGTGGGACAGCAACTCTCCTTTGCAATAGAGAGCGTGGGCTTCGGCGCGGTTGAGCCATTGGCCCTCGCTCTCGCGCTGTGTCACAGTCACAGAGTGCGCCAGGCCCCGGCTCGCCGCCTGCAACTCATCGAGTGCGAGCAAGTACCTGATGCCCAAGTCGTCGGACGTTTCACATGGGGTCATATCAATGCCTCATTCAGGCGCAACTTCCATCGGCGGTATAGAGCGGCCGCCTTAGAGAAGTTATGTCTCAGGCGGTAATGGAATCCGGGGGCAGGGCGGCGCATCGCCTCGCAAGACCGGCGAAAGAAGGCTGCTCGAATCGCTGTGGGCACGGCGGCACAAAGCCAGAGGAAAACAGTCCCAAACAGGATGTAAAGGCCCACATCGAGTCCGTGGACACCATGAATCCCGAGGTGATCCAGGAGGGTATCGAGCGAATGGCCCAAACCGGCGAAGCTGTCAGCCATGGATCGCTTCCCCTCCACCTTCCGCTTGCTCCGGGTGTGTGCCCGCAGCCAATTCCAACAGCAATTGAGCCGCAAGGTTCAATTCACCCATCATGTAGAGCCTCTGTGCCCGTTCCCGCGTTGGGGTATTGTCCATGTTCATGTATGGGAGATCGGCGGTGAGGGCCGGTGCCGGTAGGGCAGCGGGGTACCATCAGTCCCATACGTAGAAACGAAGTGGGGTGGGTCTATGCTACGGTTTGCGCAGCCAGCGCAGGATGGCGATGGTGGTCTGCTCGACGCAGCGGGAGAGAACATGATCGAGGTCGCTCGACCAGAGGCCGGTGCTGATGGAGAAGACCAGCGAATCGGAAACGGAGGTTTCTTCGAGGGCGGCTGCCATCCCTTCGCTAACCTCAAGCTCAGCGCCGCCTCCCAGAGAGCCCAGGAAGCCGGCGAATGCCAGGAACTCGAATGCGAATTCCGGGCGAAGCCGCGAGCGCCGCTCCGCGGGGATCACCGCCACAATCTCCACCGGACCGGCCTTCGACTCCTCGCAATAGATTGTGGCCACCGCGCAATCCTTAAGATCATGAATGACCACGAAGAAACGGCTTGCGAGTTCCCCGGGCACAGAGCAGGTCACCGGACCGAACCATGACGGCCCCGAAACGTTGGCGAGAGTTTCCGTGAGGCGATGGGGCCGGGCGCCGGCGAGATCCAATTCGCACGGGCCGTGCCAGGTCCGGCTGCGCAAATCCCAGCCGTACAACTGGATAATCCGCTCCGCCTGATCCGGTCGGCAAGCTGCGCCCGGCGGGGCGGGAGCTGGGATGTCCGGACTTGTGCAGGGCTGGAGCATAAAATGCATCTTAAGGTACTATACTCCTAAATACGCATCCCGGGCCTATCGGGTTGCAACCAATTCGGCGGCGTCCAGCGATTCTGCCTTGTCGCGGAACTCACCCAGCGAAATCGGTACCGCTACCTTGAGCATCAGGGTGAAGATCAGGAAGCCCGTGGCGAAGATTCCCGCAGCCACGCGCAACTCCGTCAGCGTCGGATAGTATTCGTAAATCTCTCCCAGCGCATCGGGAGTGAGGCCGGGGATGATGAGGCCCATGCCCTTTTCGATGTAGACTCCCGCGTAGATGGCTAGGCAGCCAATATTCAAGGTCACAAAGTTGCGCCGGGCCTTGGGGACGATGAACAGCCCGAACGCCAGCAGGTTGCAGAATACCGCCGTCCAGGCGTAGGGGACCAGGGTATGGTGCGACCCCAAACCCCAGTACCAGTAACGGGTGTACAGCGTGTGCTGGGTGTTCGAATAGAATTCCTTGAAGGCTTCGGCGCCGTGCAGGAAGAGGTTGAGGAACATAGCGTACGCCATCAGTTCGGCAATCTTCCAAATGGCCTGATCCTGAATCTCAAACCGCGTAAACCGCCGCAGCACCTGAATCATGATCAGCAGAATGGCCGGGCCGGAACAGAAAGCCGATGCCAGAAACTGCGGCGCCAGGATCGAAGAATTCCAGTACGGGCGGGCCGCCAGTCCGTTGTACAGAAACGCCGTCACGGTGTGGATGCCGACGGCCATGGGAATGGACAGCAACACCAGAGGGACGACCAGCCGCTTGATATAAGGGCGGCCGTGAAATGCCCGGTACAGAATGTGGGTGGCCACCACGAAGTTCACGATGAAATAAAGGTTGAGCACCACCACATCCCACGCCAGAATGGAGCTTGGGAAGTTGAGGTGTCCGAAGGGTGGAATCAGATGCCAGAAACGGTCGGGACGTCCGATGTCCACCGTGACGAACATGAGGCACATCATGATCGCACTGATGGCCAGCAGTTCGCCGTAGATGACGATTTCCCGGATGGGCTTCCAGTTGTAAATGTATGCCGGGATGACCAGGACCACTGCCGCCGCCGCCACGCCCACCAGGAAGGTGAAGTTCCCGATATAGAAGCCCCAGCTCACCTGGTCGCGCATGGCGGTCAATCCGAGGCCGATCCGCACCTGGTTGGAGTAGGCCAGAATCCCCGAAACGATCAGCGCAGCCAGAAAGGCCAGCCATAGCGCGTAGGCCCGGTTTCCGCGCAGGATCAGCCGCAAGCTTCCGCGGGCGAAGCCGCCGAAGAGCCGGATGCTGTTCACTGGACTGTCAGGTTGCATAGAAGTAGAAGAACCTCGGTACGGTATTCAATTCCTCTTTGAGAACGAGCACACGCTTGTGCTCGATGATGTAGCGGATCTCACTATCTTTGTCGAGGAGGTTGCCGAACTTTCGCGCGCCCACCGGGCAAACTTCGACGCACGCCGGATAGCGGCCGGCGCGGGAGCGCTGGATGCAGAAGGTACATTTTTCGACGACGCCCTTGGTGCGCGGGCGGTTGCCCAGATAGTGAGTGTTGGGATTGAATTCCTCGTTGGGAATGGTCGGCTCCTCCCAGTTGAAATGGCGCGCCCCATAAGGGCAAGCGGCCATGCAGTAACGGCAGCCGATGCACCAGTCGTAATCGATGACCACGATGCCGTCCTTCTCGGTCCAGGTGGCGCCGGTGGGGCATACCTTGGTGCACGGCGGGTTCTCGCAATGCTGGCAGCCGACGGGCACGTAGAAATGTCCCTCTTGGGGAACCTCGGCGGGGTTGTAGTATGCGTTGGCGTGCGAGAAGTCGACGCCCTTGTCCTTCTCCATCGACATGACGCGAATCCATTGGACCTGCGGGTCGCGCGATTGATTGTTCTCCGCGACGCAGGCATATACGCAACGCCGGCAACCGATGCAGCGGGAAATATCCAAGGCATACGCAAACTCCACGCCGGGAAGCGGACCTGCGTCGGAGACCGTCACTTTCTTGCCGTGGCTAGCGCTGTACTTCGCTTCCATCTCTTTGATGGCAGCGCGAACCTGGTCCTTGGGCGCTTCGTAGAGGCGCTTGGGGCCGCACGCCGTCATGATCCAACTCGCCGCGCCCGCGGCTGCGGCGATAGTAAACAGCCGGCGCGAAGGATCGGTAGGTTTGCAGTCGGTTTCCATCGGGAGTTCTCTCTTCCTACTTCATGGTGCGACTCGGCGGCTTGGGAGCCGGTTTGGGTGCCAGTGCGTGGAATCGTGGCTGGTGCGGGTTATGACAGTTGGCACACAACAGGTATCCCTTGGCTCCGTTCCAGTTTCCGGTACGGCGTCCGTGCACGCCCGCGCGCCAGTCGCGCAGTTTCTCGCCATGACATTGGCCGCAGACACGGTAAGATTCCTCGAACGGAACCCGCTCACCGCTGGCCAGATGGAGGAAGTCGCGGTTGGTGGCATCGTGGCAATCCAGACACCATCGATGGGTCTCATCGTGCTTCAACACGATGTCGGTGTGCATGGCTTCGAGATTGCGCCGCGTGCGATCGACCGGCATGCCCGCGTGGCAGTTGGAGCAAGGAAAGATCCCATCGGAAAACGGCGGAGGAGGCACATCCAGTTTTTCTTGGGCGGCTTTCGCGGTGGTTTCGGAAGGCGGGGACGGAAGCTTCGAGCCGTCCCCGGCCAACGACGCGCCGACAGCCAGCGCGACCCCAACCCCCAGCACCCCAAAAGCAAACAGTCGCATGGAAGACTCCCAGGGCTTACGCACTCCGCAGTTCCACCATGCGTTGCACCTCGCGGACCCACATCGCCTGGAACAATTGCAGGCGTTCCCCGATGACGGAGGCCAGATTCAACGAGACGGCATACCCGGCATCGGGGTACGCGGCAAAGTGCTTGCGCAATGCCTCGCGGGGAAGCGCAATCACTTCGGTTTCGAGCGGCGCCGTGGCCGTCAGCGTGAAGCGGTACGGCGGAATCAGGGCGGACCAGCCTACGGTCTGGCCGGGGACGCGTTCCTCGACCATCACATTCTGGTCCTGGCCGCGGACTTGCATGGGAAGCGTCAGCCGCAAGCGGCCCTGCGCGATTACATAGATGCACTCGGCCTGGTCTCCGAGGTGGAACAATTCCGCTCCGCTCGTCAGGAGGATGCGTTTGCCCAGCGCCAGAACGCGATCTCCGTCTTCCTCGGTCAGCCCATTCAACAGGTCCGTTTTTACCATGGTGGCGGCCATTTCAATTCACCAGCGTGGAGATAGTCCGGCTGTGCAGCAGCGCAGCGTTGGGCGCCCGCATGTAAGACTCCGCGGCCGCCTGCTCCAGGCGGACGTGGTTCTCCAGTTGCGCCAGCAGGGCCTCGATCGGAACCCTGGCGTGAACCGGTACAGGGAGCGGCCCCTCCACGAAGAAGCGCTCGGGTGCGGCTGTTTTCACCGCCTCCATGGGCTTCTCGAATCCAGCGGGCTCTAGAGGTTTCTCGTCTCTGGTGGCGGCACCAAATGCGAGGCACATGACTGCCAAACCGAACATACTCAAGCAAGCGCCCATCAACAACATTTCCATCGGTGGTCCTCCTGTCTGGTGCTGGTCCTTTGCACGGGAGTAGCCATGTCGAAAAGAGACATAAATACTTGATTCTCTGAAGCTCCGTGCGGCCGTGGGTGCCGGCCCTGCCAGAATGTCAGGCGGGCTCCTGACGATTCGTCAGTCGTTGACGGGGATGGCAGACTGTGACATCATTCGACCATCCTGCTTCGCAAGAGTCCCAGACCGCCATTCGCCAGCATGCCGATCGGCCTGGCGGTGGGAGTCACCGCAGCCGTCGTGCTGGCGTGTGCGGGCGGCGCCTATCTATATTCGCAGCACCACATGCACTCGCTCCTCGAGACGGCGCGCTCGACCGCGCTGGCCGAGGGCGATCTGATCCGCGTCGCGCTCGAACATCAGATGATCGAGAACGACCGCACGCTGATTGCGAAGATGATCCAGAGTTTCCGCCAGCAAACTCCCGTGGAGCGCCTGGTGCTGCTGGACCGCTTCGGGACGGAGCGTTATCCGGTTGGGTCCGGACAGCCGGATGCCGAACTGCAAATCAGCTCCCCCACTTGTCAGGCCTGCCATCGTTATCCCGCGCAGCAGCGCGGATCGAGCGAGGTGATCGAGACCCGAGGCGGCACGGTGCTGCGTACCGTGGTGCCGATCCACAATCGCCAGGAATGTTACGGATGCCACGACCCCAGTCACAAGATCAACGGCATTCTGATCCTGGACTACAAGACGGAACAAATTCGGGCGGAGATGGCGCGCGACCTGCGCTGGCTGGTGGGCGGCACGGCGGCCATCACGCTGCTGCTGGTGGGCGCCATCGGCCTGGTGATCCGGGTGGCGGTGCTGCGCCGGCTGCAACGGTTTGAAACCGCCGCGCGCCTGATTGCCGGGGGCGATCTGGAACGGCGCGTTCCCGCCGAAGGTTCGGATACGCTTGCTTGGCTGGCGCGCGAATTCAATACGATGGCCGATTCCGTCACTGGCCTGGTGGGCGAGGTGCGCAGCCAGCGCGAGAGGTTGGAGACGGTAATCAACAGTATCGATGACGGCATCGTGGTGCTGGACGCGGAACGCAACATTATCGCGGCCAACGATGCATTTTTGCGCCGCGCCGAACACTCTCGCGCGGAGGTGCTGGGCTGCCAGTGCCGGGACATGCCTCCCGGCGGTTGCACCATCGTCGATTGCCCAACTCTAGCCTGCCTGAGGACGGGCGCGCACCAGGTGCGCATTTGCGAACGGCGGGCGCCAGGCGGCGCGGCGATCTGGGAAGAGGTTCACGCGTCGCCCGTTCTGGACGGCGCGGGCCAATTGCAACAGGTGGTGGAAGTTTGGCGCGACATCTCCGAGCGCCGCGCCGCCGAGGCCCACCTTGCCGAATCGCACCGGCTGGCATCCCTGGGGACTCTCGCCTCCGGTTTCTCTCACGAACTCAACACCCCGCTGGCCACGGTGCTGATGTGCGTAGAAGGAATCCTTCGGGAAGTTGACTGCGATGCCGACAGGGAGCAGATCCGCGAGAGTGCTTCCATCGCCCGGGAGCAGATCCTGCGCTGCCGCGGGATCACGCAGCACTTTCTCCGCCTGGCGCGCGGCCAGCGCACGCAGGGAGACATCGTGGACCTGGGGACAGCGATCAACGCGGTGGCACGCCTGATCGAACCCACCGCTCGTGCTCATTCCGTACGGATCGAGGTGGGCCCCGTCGCTACCGACCTGCGCGCCCGCGCCGATGAGGCCGAACTGCAGCACGCGCTGGTCAATCTGCTGCTCAACGCCGTGCAGGCTTCGGCTCCGGGCGGACGCGTTACCATCCAAGCCGAGGCGAAAGCAGAGGGCGAAACGGTGCACATCCGCGTCGCCGACAACGGCTGCGGCATCGCGCCGGAAGACCGGAAGCGGATCTTCGAGCCGTTTTTCAGCGGACGCCACGACGGCACCGGACTGGGCCTCTTCCTCTCGCTGAACTTCGTCCGCCGGTGGGGCGGCGACATTCTGGTGGAGAGTGAGCTGGG
>PLZX01000298.1:9635-12823 GCA_003152325.1 Bryobacterales bacterium
AAGATTGACCGGTTCGACCCGGAAGTGGTTCTGCTGGACCTGCGCCTGCCCGGCATGGACGGTCTGGAAACCCTGAAAGCCGTCCGCGCGCGCAACGCCGCGACGGAAGTGATCATGCTGACGGGACACGGCTCCATCGATACAGCCATCGAATCCATCCGCGTGGGCGCTTTCGACTACGTGATCAAGCCCTGCCCGCTGGACGAGTTGCAGATTCGGATTCAGCGGGCGCTCGAGCGGCGTTCCCTTCGCCAGCGCGCCAGCCTCCTGGAGCGCGGCCTGACGCCGCCGGATCTGGGCGGCTCATTCATCGGCGAGAGCCCGGAATTCCAGCGTTTGCTCCAGTTGATCGACCGCGTGGCTCCCAGCGATTCCACGGTATTCATCAGCGGCGAAACCGGCACCGGCAAGGAGCTGTTGGCCAAACTGATTCACGCGCGCAGCAGCCGCAAATCCCGGCCCTTCGTGATTGTGGATTGCGCCGCCTTGCAGGAAAACCTGCTGCAGAGCGAGTTGTTCGGCCACGAGCGCGGGGCGTTCACGGGAGCCGATCGAGCGAAACCGGGGCTCTTTGAAGTGGCCAACGGCGGCACCATCTTTCTCGACGAGATCGGTGAGATCAGCCAGGCCACGCAGATTAACCTGCTGCGAGTGCTCGATACTTCGGTATTCCGCCACGTGGGCGGCACGAGTGAAATTCGCGTGGATGTACGCGTGCTGGCGGCTACCAACCGCGATCTGCGGTCCATGGTCCGGAAAGGTCTGTTCCGCGAGGATCTCTACTATCGGATGACCACCATCAGCCTGGAGATTCCGCCCCTGCGTGGTCGTGGCGGCGATGTCGAGCTGTTGGCGAGGCACTTCGTGGGCGTGCTCAACGAGCGATTTGCTTCCTCTAAGAACATCGGGAAGGAGGCTATGGAAACCCTGCGCCGCCACAACTGGCCCGGTAACGTACGGGAACTCAAGCACGCGGTGGAGGCGGCGATGGTGGTGTGCGAAGGCCCGGAGATTCTCCCGGAACATTTGCCGGCGGCGGTCCGCGGGACCGTGCAGGCAGCGGTCGCCAATGGGCCGATTGCGGAGGACGCGGCGCTGCCCACGCTCGACGAACTGGAACTGGTTCACATCCGCCGCGCCTTGCAGGCGAGCAACGGCCACCGTGGCAACGCTGCCCGCATCCTGGGTATCAGCGAGCGCAATTTGTACCGGAAGTTGAAGGAGCACCGCCTGCTATCGTGACGACAAGCGGCGCCATTGGCGGGAAGCGAGACCGAATCCTGCCAACCCCAACCCTGTAAGGAGAAGTGTGACGGGCTCGGGAGCTTCAGCGTCTATCTCAATAGTGTCGGTGCCGATCAGTGAGCCACCGCTATCATATGCGGAGAAGGTGATCTCATAATCGTCGGTTGCGAGAGGGTTGAACCCCGGCAGGAATCCGGCGAATCCAAGGTTCTCGCTATTCTGTGCTCCCCACTGCGAGTTGAGGGTAACTCCCGCTGTCTTGCCGCCTGACCCAAAGCCTGAGTTATCACCAATCAACCGGATCGGATCACCGGTGGGTCCGGAGTTCGAGTTCGAGATGTCAGTGATATTCAAAGTGTAAGTGAAGTCCCCCAAGACCGCCGTGCCGCCGTTGTACTGGGTATTGACAGAGAAGATGAACCCCCATCGTGGCAATCCACCTGACAAGATGCCCGTAGGCACAATGTAAGTGCTGCTTCCGGCGCCAGGGTCAACCGGGCCTTGGAAGCGTATGATTGCACTTAGTCCGAGCTCCACGACTCCTGTGTCCGCAATGGCCATGTCGGCATTCTGGTTTCCAGTTCCGAAGTACATTCCCGGGGGCGACGTCAGGGGCGCCGCGTACTCATAAGTAGTCGCCTGGGCTGCGCCGGCAATGATGCTCATGAGCAGAATCGCTTTTAACAATCTTTTCTCCTGCATGTTGTGGATCTTCATCGGTGCCTTTATGATGCGTCAACTTCGTTCACAAATACAGATACAAAGAGTGTTAACTCTGGTAGTTTACCACCTAGTACCGACAGGACTGGACAACGTCCTTGCGCGGCCATGGCCGGCGGCGGCTGCGGCCAGGATTGGCCGCCTCGCGAGTCTCAGACTTTGACCAGGCCCAAGCGGATGCCGCGCATTACGGCCTCGGTGCGAGTGCCGGCGTGGAGCTTGCCGAGAATCGAGTTCACGTGGAACTTCGCGGTGTGGTCTGAGATGTGAAGACGCGCGGCGATCTGCTTGTTGCTGAGTCCTTCAGCCATCATCTCGAGCGTCTCCAGTTCACGCGGCGTCAGGCTCTCCACTTCCAGGTCTGCTGCGGCCGCCTGCATCACCAGCGCGCTCGATTCCACGGGTACGGCAACCAAGCCAGCCGCGGCGGCGTGGAGCGCTGCCACAATCTGTTCCGGGCCAGCCTCGCGCGGTAGTACGGCGCGTACTCCCACGTACAGCGCGCGCGGCGTGAGAGCGGCGTCTGTCAGAACGACGATAGGCGGCGCGCCCGGCGGTTCCGGCCCGTCCGGCAACTCTTCCCGCAGGATCACCTCGGCTTCGCCCGGCGAGTCGACCACGGCGATTCCTTGGCTCCCTTCCAGCAAGGATTCAAAACCGGCTCGCGTGACGGCCGAGGCTGTCTCGATCCACACACGAATCAAGCGGCCTCCTGGTGGGAGCGTGCGGCGAGCGATACGGTCACTTCGCGCACGCGCGCCCGATTGCCGCGCAGGAATCGCAGCTTGAGAAGGGCGCCGTTGCGCATGAAATCCGACGCCACCGAGCCCGGAATGGCGGGTGCAATGCCGCCCGCGACGACCATCGTGTTGATGCCGCCGACTTCGCCGAACCCCATGTCACTCTCTCCCCTGGCGCTCCGCCACCGTCACTTCCAGACCCACCAGCGCACCGCCGCGCAGAAGGCGCAACGTCACGGTTTTGCCAACCGCTTCCGCCAGCAGCGGCCGGAGGCTCTCCGTACGTTTCACCGGCTGCCCGGCGAACTCCAGCAGGACGTCCCCAATCAGCAGCCCGGCCTTGCCAGCCGATGCATGTTCGTCGACGCTCACGGTCATCAGCCCGGCGGGCGAAGACAGGCCCAGACTCTTGATTAGATGTTCCGGGAGCTCGATTGGTTGTAAGCCCGCGCCCAGGTAGCCCTGCGGCATCTTTCCGTGGGC
>PLZX01000298.1:12874-22330 GCA_003152325.1 Bryobacterales bacterium
GGCACAATCGGCACGGTGAGATCTTTCACGCGCAGGACCGCCAAATCCGTCCCCGGATCGCGGCCCACTATTTCCGCGGCAAATTTCTCGCCGGTGCCGGTAGTCACAAAAAGGTCTTCGTCGTGATAAAGGGTGTGGTCTGCGGTCACCACCACGCCCGGCGACCAATGCACGCCGCTCGAATTGAACCGGGGACGGGCATGCACCGCTACCACCGACGCAGCGGTTTGTTCCACCACCGACGCGAGCTCATTGGAAAACGAAACCAGGGAACTGGCCATTACTGAAATCTCCTTGATCTCAGAATGCCTCAGGGCGCCCCGGCGCCACATCGGCAAAACGGGCGGTTTGGCCCTGCCCGATCGGCTGGGTTTCAGACTGATCTGTCCGGAACAATTCGAACGCGGGCGTCGTCAAAGCAGATATGTCAAGCTTCCTGAGTCTTGACGCCAAGCAAGAAGACCCACCCGCCGGAGGGGGCGCGGCGAACCCGTTCCGCGAGCTGGCCCGGCATTTCTTCGGCCGCTTCTTCGATGCCGAGTCGCTTTCTCCGCAGGGCGATCCGCAGGTCAACGTCACGCAGACTCTGGGCATACTGGCTGTTCCCAGCGCCTTCTTCGTGCTGCTCTTCCGGCCTCTCATGCTTACGGGCTGGAGCCTAGTCGCGGTCCGCTACATGTTCGTCTCGTATTCCATGATCGTGATGGGGTTCCTGATGGTTTTCGAATGGGACGCGCTGCTTCCAGACCGGCGGGACTACCAGATTCTGACGCCGCTACCCCTCCGCTTGTCGACTCTGTTCGCGGCAAAAGCCGCGGCGCTCGGCATCTTCCTCGCCATCTTTCTGGTGGACATCAATTTCTTCGGAGCGCTCTTCTGGCCGGGGATCGATGCCGGCCCGGACGTTCTCGCGATCATCGCTGCGCATATCGCGGCCGTTGTGGCGGGCGGCCTGTTCACGGCCCTGGCGGTGGCCGCGATCCAGGGCGTGCTCATCACGTTCTTCCGGGGGAGAACTTATCGGCGCATTTCGGTTTGCGTCCAAACCGTGCTGATGGCGGTCCTGGTGATGTTGCTGTTTCTCACCTGGCTGTTGGGCTTCAGCATTCAGGGGCTCGCCAAGGCCAACAGCCCGCTGCTCCAGTACTTTCCCGGTTTCTGGTTCGTGGGTCTTTACGAATGCCTGCGCCCCGCCACCCACAACCCGGTGCTGCTTCGCCTGGGCAGCACCGCCATGCACGCTCTGTGGTGCGCGGCGGGCCTGTTCGTTCTGACTTATCTGCCCGGGTACCGCCGCCACTGCCGGAAGTCTGTGGAATCGCCGGAGCTCACGGCTCGCGTCGGGAGCTCCTCATCGCTTCTTACACGCAACCTGCACCGTACGCTGCTGAAACAGCCGGTGGAATGCGCGGTCTTTCATTTCATCGGCCAGACCATCGCGCGAAGCGCGAAGCACCGCCTGTTCCTCGCCACCTACGGAGGATTCGGCGCCGCGCTCGCAGCGCTCACTTTCACGGCGGGCCCGTCCGGGCGGTTGCAATTGCCGCTCACGCTTTCGCTTGTATTGGTATCCGGCTTGCGGGCGGCGTTTAACTTTCCTTCCGAGCTGGGCGCCAACTGGGCGTTCCAGGTGAGCGAGACGACGGGCCTTCGTGACTACCTGGCGGCCACCCGGAAATGGGTGGTGGTTTGCGCGATTCTGCCGCTCTTCCTGCTGCTCTCGCCGATGGAATTCGTGTGGTTTCGCTGGACGGTGGCGCTCTTTCACCTTGGGTTCGGCGTCACGCTCTCCGTGCTGCTGATGGAGACTCTGTTGGTCGGTTTTCGCAAAGTGCCCTTCACCTGCGCGCATCTTCCCGGAAAGGTCAACCTGACCTGGCTCAGCGCCGTGTACGTTTTCGGTTTTACCATGTACAGCCGCATCATGGCGAGCTTCGAAGCCTGGTTGAGCACGGCTCCTGTCGCGGCCTTCCTGTTCTTTGTGTGCGCCGCATCGGCCGGGCTGCTGCTGGCACGCTGGCACGGACAGATGCTGGGTGGCGCGATGGCGCTCGACTACGAAGACCCGGGCGAGCCCGTCATCCGCACGCTCGATCTTAGCCTACAGTAACCAGGAGGATGAATCATGCTCGAGGTCAAAGGACTCACCAAGTACTATCGAAATATTCCCGTGGTCAACGATGTCAACTTCACGGTAAGGCCGGGAGAAGTTACCGGCTATCTGGGCCCGAACGGCTCCGGTAAGTCGACTACAGTGAAGATCATTACCGCGCTGCTCGAGCCAACGGCGGGAAAGGTCCTTCTGGACGGCAAGGACATCCGTGAAGATTTGATGGCCTTCAAGCGCCGTTTGGGCTATGTGCCCGAGGAAGCGATCCTCTACTCCTATATGACCGGCCTGGAGTACTTACAACTTACCGGCCGCCTGCGCGGCCTGCCGTTACAGGAAGTGGACCGCAAAGCGAACGAGCTGCTGGAGCTGTTTTCGCTCCTTCCGCACCGCCACGCGCCCATCTCGGCATATTCGAAAGGCATGAAGCAGCGGGTGCTGATCGCCGCAGCGCTTCTGCACGACCCCGACGTGCTGATCCTGGACGAGCCGCTCTCAGGTATCGATGTTACATCGGCACAATTATTCAGGCACCTGCTCAACCAACTCGCCCGCAGGGGCAAGATGATCCTCTACATCTCGCACGTGCTGGAGGTCGTGGAGAAGGTCTGCGCGCAAGTCATCATCATTTACAGAGGCCGCATCATGGCTGCCGATTCCGTAGAACGCCTGCGAGACCTGATGAACGTGCCCTCGCTCGAGGAGATCTTTTCCCAACTGATCGAGCAGCGGGACCTGGAGAGCGTGGCGCGCGATATCGTGTCGGTGATGGAGGGGTAGGGGCCGTACCGCATGGTGAATCAGAGTTTCAGGACTACTTATCTCCAGTTGGCATGAGACGTGCAGGGGTGGTGTCCTACTCACCAAGTGGAGGGTTCTGAATGGCCAAAGGCGCTGTTGCGATTACCGTGGAGCGGTGTAAGGGTTGCGGATTCTGTGTGGAGTTCTGCCCAACACACGTGCTCGCGCTTTCATCCGCATTCAATTCAAAGGGATACCACCCGCCCCACGTCGTGGCCGGGGAGAAGTGCAGCGGCTGCGATCTGTGCGGAATGTACTGCCCGGACTTCGCGATATTTGGAGCAAAAAGACATGCAAGCTGACGCTAAGGGCGTCCTGACCGGCGTTCATTTTCTCGACGGTGACCATGCCTGTTGTGAGGGAACCCTCGCGGCAGGTGCGCGATTTAGCGCAGGTTACCCCATAACCCCCTCGACCGAGGTGGTCGAACGGTTCGCCCAGCGCATCCCGACGGTGGGCGGCGTGTTTATCCAGATGGAAGACGAACTGGCGGCCTCGATTGCGATCCAGGGGGCGGTTTGGGGGGGCGCGAAGGCCTTTACGGTGACTTCCGGGCCGGGATTCTCGCTGATGATGGAGCATATCGGCTACGCGGCCATGACGGAGACGCCCTGCGTATTCGTGAACGTGCAACGCGGCGGACCGTCGACGGGGCTGCCGACGCTTCCGGCACAGGCCGATATGATGCAGGCGAAGTGGGGGTCGCACGGCGACTACGGGATTGTGGCGCTGTGCCCGAACTCCCCGCAGGAATGCTTCGACCTGACGATCACTGGATTCAACATCTCGGAGGAATTCCGGGTGCCGGTGTTGATGATGCTGGATGAATGTGTCGGGCACATGACGGAGAAGGTGGTGATCCCGGAAGCCGAACATCTGGAGATTACGCCGCGGCGCTACACCAAACTGCCGCCCGAAGAGTTCAAGTTGTATGAGCCGCGCGAGGACATGGTTCCGGACATGGTGCGGGCAGGCACGGGGTACCGCTTCCACATGACAGGACTGACGCACGATGAACGGGGCTATCCGAGCATGAACGTGGAGACCCAGGACCGTTCGGTGAGGCGGCTGGTCGACAAGCTGAAACCGTTTTCCAACGGCCGCGCGCTTTTCGAGACGGAGGACCTGGACGACGCCGAAGTGGTGGTGGTGTCCTACGGGATCACTTCCCGGGTGGCGCAGCGCGCAATCCAACTGGCGCGCGCGCAGGGGATCAAGGCTGGCAAGTTCCGCATCATTTCGGCCTGGCCGTTCCCGGACCAGGCTCTTGACGAGTTGGCCGGGCGCGTGAAGGCCTTTGTGGTGCCGGAACTGAACTTGGGCCAGATGGTGCATGAAGTGGCGCGGGTGGTGGCAGGCCGGGCCAAAGTGATTCCGGTGTCGCACGCTGGCGGAACGGTGCACAATCCCGAAGTAATTCTGAAAGCCATTGTGGAGGCAGCTCGATGAACGAAGCGACTCTTGAAATTCCGTTCGAGATGCCGGCGGATGCGCAAAATCCGGTAGAGCCGTTTCTGCGGATGGACCGGATGCCGCACATCTGGTGTCCGGGCTGCGGGATCGGCACGACGGTGAATTGCTTCACCCGGGCGCTGCTCGAATCCAAGGCGGATCTGGATAAAGTGGCGGTGGTTTCGGGCATCGGGTGTACGGGGCGGGTGGCGGGTTACGCGCGGCTGGATTCTTTCCACACGACGCACGGGCGCGCGATTCCGTTCGCCACCGGGCTGAAGCTGGCGAACCCGGAACTGCAGGTGGTGGTGTACTCGGGCGACGGGGACCTGTTCGCGATTGGCGGCAACCACTTCATCCACGCGGCGCGGCGCAATATGGACTTGAAGGTGATTTGCGTCAACAACCTGACGTACGCCATGACGGGGGGGCAGACTGGCCCCGCGACGCCGAGCCACGTGATCAGCGCGACGTCTCCTTACGGAGTTTTCGAACCTTCCTTCAACCTGGTGCAGTTGGCCGAAGCGGCGGGCGCGGCCTACGTGGCGCGGTGGACCACGTACCACGTGAAGCAACTGGCGCGGTCGATGGAAGAGGTCATGAAGAAGAAAGGCTTCTGCTTCATCGAGGTGATTTCGCCGTGCCCGACGCTGTACCAACGGCGGAACAAGATGGGTGACGGCCTGGACACCATGAAGTTTTACAAACAGATGAGCAAGACCCGCAACGGGGCGCCCACCAGCGAGTGCGCGCTGACGAAGGCGGGCGAGATTGTGGTTGGCAAATTCGTGGACCGCGACCGCCCGGGTTATTTCGAAATGATGAGCGCCCAGATGCACGAAACCCTGGGAGATCGCTATGCCGAACCGGAGGCCATGTGCAGCGAATGCTAAGTGAAATTCGAATTGCGGGATTCGGCGGCCAGGGCGTGATTCTGGCGGCCGTGGTGATCGGCAAAGCCGAAGCCATCTTTCATGGCGGCTACGCCTGCATGACGCAGAGCTTCGGCCCGGAAGCGCGGGGCGGCTCGTCGAGCGCGCAGGTGATCCTTTCGAGCGAGCCGATTCTCTACCCTTACGTCGCGCGGCCGGACGTTCTGGTGGTGATGTCGCAGGAGGCCTACAAGAAGTTCGGGCCGCAATTGAAGCCCGGCGGCATCCTGATTACCGAGCAGGAACTGGTGCAAGTGGGTGAGGCTCCGCGCGGCGTGCGGATGTATGGCGTGCCGGCGACGCGGCTGGCCGAAGAGCTGGGCCGCAAGATGGTGCTGAACATCGTGATGGTGGGATTCTTCGGCGCGGTGACCGGTCTGTTGGAAGCGGACGCGTTGCGGAAGGCGGTAGCGGATTCGGTGCCGCCGGCATTCCAAAAACTGAACCTGCAGGCGTTCGACAAGGGGTACGAATACGGGTCGCAGTTGATGGTGAAGCTGGCGGACGTGGAAGAAGCGGTTTCGCTCGAATCGGCGTAAGGCGGGTGTGCGGCAGATCGGCAAAACGGGGACAACTCAGGCCGCCCCGGTCAAGGCTGAGGAGCGAAACACCCTATCGACACGAGAACTTGGGCGATCGTTGAGACCGTAACAATTGCGGTCATGACAAAGATCCCCCAAGTCATGGTTTTCATCTTCCTGGTGTAGTTCAGCATCTTAGCGGATTCCCCGGCTAGAGCCTCAGCGCTGGCTTCCTGGTTCCGCCTGGCCAATTCGCTGGCCAAGAACTGGAACCTCGCAGCAAAAACGCTCGTGTGATTGCCGCCCTTCGGTATCAGGCGTAGTGCCTCGTTGATGTCTTCAACCAGTTGCTCCGGTCGCGCTGTTTTGAGTTGTTCGTATGTGTACTCGCGATCCATGTTTGTATCTTAGCGTGGAAGCAGTTGCGCGACGCGACAGAGTAAAGTCTTCGAACTCCGGCCAGAGCTGAGGCCGAATTCTCCGGGGCGCCATCAACGCATTTTTCAAACACTACCCACGCTTGCCTAACGCGTCACGGCCTCGGACGCCACCCAGCACCCCTGAGCGGTCGTGGTCATGTAGGCAGCCCCGTATGTGCCCTGGTGCCCGAGCACGCTGACTTTCCGGATGCCGGGTTCCTTTTCGAGAATTTTCACACGCTCCCGAGGCGCAACCATCATCGATCTGGTTCGGATTAGAGTGTCTGTCAGATCACTCATTACGGAATCCGGTGCCTGTTCGTCGAGCATCGCTTTCTGCCATTTCATCAGTTCCTTGAGAGCCACTTTAGATGAGGCGCACGGCCACGAAGTGCCGGGACCGACGATGGTAGTTAGTACTCCGACTTCGGCCTTCCGAACCCGCTCCGGCCAAGCGGCCTCGGCCCTTTTCTCTTCTTCCCAATACGCGGTTGCCTCTTTGACTTTCTCCTGCAGTGGCGTCAGGGGACTTGTGGTTGGGCTAGTGAAACTGCCCGCGCTGGAATGCGGAGGACTGGGGGTGTCCGGAATACCAAACTTCACAAACACGACGAGCGCCACGAGAAGCAAACCGAGAATTACCTTTCCCGGCGTTACCCGGCCCAACCGGCGCGGGGCCGGTTCGAGGTTAGGTTGCTCTGTTGCTTCCTCGACAGCAGGTGTCGGCTCGGCTGCCAGTGATTCAGGAAAAATGAACCCGCAAAATCGACACTTGCGGGCTGCCGCCCGGACTTCTTCAGCGCAATCGGGGCATGCCTTGGTAGCAGGATCGTCAGTCAAACCGAAACCGCCCTTTCACGACGGAACGTCCGAATTCAGAATGAGCCATCCGAAATCCGAAGTCAACGTGGGCAGGAAGTCTGGGGCGACGTTCTTCGGCCATCGCAACGGGTCGCGACATGTGATAAGCGTTGTGTCGGTGGCGTTCTTCGCAGTTTGGCTGTTGTTTGGCATCGGCGCTGCAATTGTGGCAAGTGGCAGGGGTGCGAACGGATTCGGGTGGTTTGTCCTCGGGGTGCTGCTCGGTCCCATTGGCTTCGCACTTGCGTTCACCACTGGCACAAGATGCCCCAAGTGTGCGAGTGTGGTCAGCTTAAACGCGAAGATCTGCCCGAAGTGTCGGGAACCGCTGGCGAGGAAGGCGTTCGGAGCCTATCAGTGCCCGAACTGCAAATCGCTGATAACGTGGAACGACCCAATTTGTCAGAACTGCAAGAAACCAATCAACTGGATATCGGTCACCGGCACGAAGCGGTGCCCCGACTGTGCCGAGGAGGTTCGCGCCGAAGCCCGCAAGTGCCGGTTCTGCGGCTTTGTGTTTCCTGATGCTCCTGTGATGTCTGCCGAACCGACGAGGTTCGAAGCGGGGTCGAATCAGCCGGCTCGTGAAAAACTGCAAGGAACGGTTGGCGTGCGGAAACACCGGTTGGTATTCCTGCTGATTTCTGGTGTGGTGGTTATTGCTGCATTGGTCTTTGTCTTTGCTTCTCAGATCCGCCAACCCCCGACCGAGGAAGCGGTATCACTCTCTGAGGCGAAGAGGGTATTCGATGCGGCCAAGGATTCAATTCTCCTCAATCACCCAGACTACCGCGCTGAGAACTTTGAGGCATGGTCTACCGTGACCGTCAAGAAACGTGGTGAAGTTTATTCCGTCACTGTACCCTACTATGAATCAGCATCTGTCTCGAAACGCTATTCTTGCAGGTTTGTCAAACGATCCGGCGTGAGTTGCCAATTGGCCCACTAAAGGTTCACCCGTCCTCTTTACTCCACCGTCCCTGCTCAGTGTGGGTACGGTTGTCCGGAGCGATCGGAGCGGCACGATTCCGTCGGCCAGCGTTTGACGCTCCATCCGGCTTATGCCAATATAGGCATGTGCCAACGTAATGAAGAACCTGACGTGGCTTGTCGATTCCCGTTCCACGGTGAAGTCATTTCCGGCTGGCGTCCAAGACGACATCGGCTATGCGTTGTACGCTGCGCAGTTGGGTGAGCTGAGTGTTAAGGCCAAGCCACTGCATGGCCTTGGCGGCCGGGTGATGGAGATTGCGGCCCATGACGCTAGCGGGACCTACCGCGCGGTCTATACGGTCTCTATCGGAGAATCGATTTACGTGATCCACGCCTTCCAGAAGAAGTCCAAGGCCGGGATCGCGACGCCGAAGCCGGAGATAGAACTCATCCGGCAGCGGCTCAAACAGTTGAGAAGTGAGGTGAAGAATGCCGAAGAGAGAAGCCCTTGAACAGGAACCCAGTACGGGCAACGTATTCGCCGACCTCGGCCTGGCCGACGCGGGCGAACACCTGATCAAAGCTGGGCTGGTAGTTCGGATCGACCGGACCATCCGCCAGCGAAAGCTGACCCAAGCAGCCGCAGCACAGCTCATGGGCATCGATCAGCCCAAAATCTCAGCTATGCTGGCTGGTCAGTTCCGAGGATATTCGGTCGAGCGCCTCATGCGTTTCCTGGTCGCGCTCGGTCACGATGTAGAGATCGTCGTAAGACCTAGAAAGCGCGGTACGGCCGAGCTTCGCGTCGCGTAGAGGCCTGTCCCACGCGCTCGTGGCTCCGGTTACGGGGCCTGGAACACAATGAGGGTGCGCGTCACGGCGCGGACACCCGCCTTGCGAAATGTTCCGGTGAGCAGGGCGGAAATCTCCCGCAGGTGGCTCTGCGCCACGGCGGCTACCGAAGGACCGGAACCGCTCAGACACACGCCGATGAGACCGGGGTGGCGCAGTTCGAGCAAGCGGTCAAGAGCGGGGACGATGGCGCATCGGCTGGGCTGGTGGAGTTGGTCGCGCAGGGCTTCCGATAAGACCGCGTAGTTCCGGGTGCGCAATCCCTCAAGCAGCAGCGCTACGCGCTGGATGTTGCTTACAGCCGCGGAGAGGGGCACGGTCTGGGGCAAGATGGCGCGGGAGCGGCGGGTCTCCAGTTGCACTTCGGGCGTTGCGACGATGATTCGCAGGGAGCGCGGCCAGGGAGCCGGGAGGGCGATCACCGAGCCGTCGTCGCGCTGGCAGCAGACCACCAGGCCGCCCAGAAGCGCGGCCGCCACGTTTTCCGGATGGCCCTCGATGGCGCATCCGGCCGCCAGAAGTTTTTCGATGGGCTGCGGGCCGAACATTATCTCAAACAGGCGGAAGCCGGCGGC
>PLZX01000262.1:0-10416 GCA_003152325.1 Bryobacterales bacterium
GCGGCATGCTCTCGGAACTGGCCGAAGCCGCGGCCTTCGAAGCCCATCCCTACCATTGGCCCGTGCTCGGCTGGCCGTCGGATATCGAGTCCTGGACCATGGAAGACCTGAAGAGCCACTGGAGCATGGGCTATGCGCCGAACAACTGCGTGATGGTGATCGTGGGCGATGTGCGTTTCGACCAGGTGATGGCACTATCCAAGAAATTCCTGGAGCCGATTCCGCGGCGCGAACCGCCGCCGCCCGTGCGCACCAAGGAGCCCGAGCAACTGGGCGAGCGGCGCGTGGTTCTGAACAAGCCGGCCCAATTGCCCATCCAGTTCTTCCTGTACCACGTGCCCGATGCCAAACATCCGGATATGCCCGTCCTGGACGTGATTTCGACCATCCTCTCGCAAGGGCAAAGTTCGCGGTTGTACAAGCGGCTGGTCGATTCGCAACTCGCGTTGTCGGCCGGCGGAGGCGCGGGCGACGCGCTCGACCCGACCGTCTTCCGCTTCAGCATCACGCCGCGCTCCGGCGTAGACCCGGCGGCCACGGAGAAAGCTCTCTTCGAGGAGCTGGCGCGACTGCAAAACGAGCCCGTGCCGGACGCCGAGTTGCGCAAAGCGAAAAACCAAATGTTGGCCGATCTCTACCGGCGCCGCAAGACCATCGAGACGCGCGCCAACCTGCTCGGCTCGTACGAGGTGTTCCACGGTGATTACGCCAAACTCTTCACTGCCGACCAGGAGATCGAAGCCGTCACCGCCGAAGCCATCCAACGCGTAGCGCAGAAATATTTCACGCCGAAGAATCGAACCGTAGCCACCTTGATCCCCGAGAAGCCGGAGGTGAAGCAATGAAACGCCTGCTGTTGGCCCTGGCCCTGTGCGCGTCGCTGGGCGCGCAGGTGAAACTGCCGCCCTACACCCGCGAGGTGCTGCCCAATGGCGTGGTGGTCTACTACATGCAACGCACGGGACTTCCCCTGGTGAGCTTTCGTGTGCTGGTAAGAGGCGGAAACGAGTCCGACCCCGCGGCGATGGCCGGCCTGTCTTCGGTGACCGCCGAGCTACTGCGCCGCGGAACCGCCCAGCGCACCGCCGCGCAGTTTTCGGAACAGATCGACGCCCTCGGCGGCACTTTCGGAGCCGGCACCGACGAGCAATCCACCACGGCCTACGCCGAGTTTCTGAGTAAGGATTTCAACGCCGGCCTGGCGCTGGTGGCTGACGCGCTCCTCGCCCCCGCCTTCCCGGAAGAGGAGGTCCGCAAGACGCTGGCGCGCCGCGCCGACGGTCTGAAGACCACCAAGGACAATCCCGGCGCCGCCATCAACTCCTTCTACCGCAGCTTCTTCTTCGGCAGCGCCCATCCCTACGGCCGGCCCGCGGACGAAGCGTCCTACGACCGCATCCGCCGCCAGGATATCGTGGATTACCATCAGCGCGCCTACGTGGGCCGCAACCTCATCGTGATCGTCGCCGGCGATTTCGACCCCGCCGCGGCGAAAGCGCGCGTTACGCAGACGTTTGGCGCCGTGCCGCCCGGCGCCGAATACGCCTTCGCAGCTGCGCCCGCCGCGACCAAGAACTCCGAGCCGCGTGTGCTGTTGGTGGATAAACCCGATGCCACGCAGACGTATTTCGTGATCGCGCAGCCGGGCGTGCGCCGTTCGACGCCGGACCGCGTGCCGCTCATCCTGGTGAACACGCTGTTTGGCGGCCGCTTCACGTCGATGATCAACGACGCGCTCCGCGTCACCAGCGGTCTCACCTACGGCGCCAGCTCGTCGGTGCAAATGGCGCGGCTGGACGGCGCCATTACGATCAGCAGCTACACCAAGACCGAAACCACCGCACAGGCGATCGACCTGGCGCTGGATGTTCTGAAGCGCTTCCACGACCAGGGAATGACGGCCGAGCAACTGGCGTCCGCCAAAGCCTACGTGAAAGGCAGCTATCCGAGCAGGACCGTGCAGACCGCCGACCAGGTGGCCAACGTCCTGGGCGAGATGGAACTGTTCGGCCTGGACCGCGACGAAGTGGATCAGTTCTTCGCGCGTGTGGACGCGGTGACGCTGGAGCAGGCCAACGCGGTGGCGCGCAAATACTACCGCAGCGAAAATCTGACTTTTGTTCTATTGGGCAACGCCGCAAAGATCAAGGACGTAGCCGCGAAGTACGGCCCCAAGGTGGTGGAGAAGCAGGCCCGGCAGCCGGGATGGGCGGGGATGTAGGAGCGGGCGCTTCTACAAATCAGACAGTCACATCTCCTTCGACGGTCGCGCGCGCCGGCCAGGACGACCATAAATCTGCGTTCATCGGTGTTTATCGGCGGCTAATAATAATCTTGAGAGGTATTGGTTTACGACGGCACATAAGATTTGGGCCGCCGATGAACACCGATAAACGCAGATTTGATTTGCTGACCGAGCGCGTGCTGGGCGCAATCTTTGACGTCTCCAACACGCTGGGCGCCGGATTCCTCGAGAAAGTCTACCAGCGGGCTCTGCTCACAGAACTCCGACTTCGTGGCATCCGGGCTACCGCTGAAGCATCCTTTTCAGTAAGCTACAAGGGCCACTCCGTCGGAGAATACTTTGCCGACATCCTCGTCGAAGACGTGCTGGTGGTCGAGTTGAAATGTGCGGAGCGGCTCGCCAGCGAGCACACCGCGCAGTGCCTCAATTACCTCCGAGCCTCCGGCCTCGCCGGCTGTCTTCTGGTCAATTTCCAGAAGCCCAAAGTCGAGTGGAAGCGTATTGTCTTTGGATTCCCGGCTCCAGAGCCGCTTGAGGCCCCACACCTGGGTCTGTCTACTTAATTCCTGGACAGACAGGTGGTCTTTGCGCCAGTGACGACGAGCACCAGGCCACTTTTCATCTGTGTTACTCTGAAATTTCCACGTGTGCCAGCGCGTGTCAGTGAAGCTCTCGTTCTGCGGACTTTCCCTTTGAAGGAGGCTGACCTCGTCGTCAGTTTTCTGACCAGGGACCAGGGAAAGTTGCGGGGCGTGGCCAAGCGGGCGCGCCGCCCGAAGAGTGCTTTCGGCGCCGGGCTGGAGCGGTTGTCGCACGTGCGCATGGCGTATTTCCAGCGCGAAACCCGCGAGCTGGTGAACCTGGATTCCTGCGAGCTGATCCGATCGCAATTCAGCCTGGTCTCCGATTACTGGACGAGCGTGGTGCTGGATTATTTCGCGGAGGTTACCGATCAGTTGCTGCCTGCCGCGGAGCCAAGCGAGAAGTTTTTCCGCCTGCTGCTGGCGGTACTCGATTCCTTGCAGCCGGCGGAGACGGGCAGTGCGTGGCGGGCCGTCACCTATTTTTCATTATGGGCGGTACGGCTTTCCGGTTGGCTGCCGCAGTTGGATGTCTGCCTCGGCTGCGGCAGCTCGCTGGACGACCCGGAGACTTCCGAGCGGGCTTTTTTCAGCCGCGGGAGGGAGGGCTTGGTCTGCGGCCACTGCCGGAAAAGCCTGGGCGGCAGCAGTTGGGAGTTGAGCGCGGCGTCGCGAACCCTGGCGGCGGAGATGTTGCGGGCGCCGGTGGCCGCGGTTTCGCAGCCTGGCTGGAACCAGGCGACCGCGGGCGATTTGAGAAGATTTTTGGTGCAGCAGATCGAGACGCATGCGGACCGCAGGCTGGTGACCGCGCCGCTGCTGGAAGAGAGCGTTACAGGCTAAGAGATATGCAGTCTTTTCAGGACATCATCTTCACGCTGAAACGATACTGGGCGGACCGCGGCTGCATCATCCAGGAGCCTTACGACGTGGAAGTGGGCGCCGGCACCATGTGCCCGGAGACCTTTCTTCGCGTGCTGGGCCCGCATCCTTATCGAGTAGCGTACGTGCAGCCCAGCCGCCGCCCGGCCGACGGCCGCTACGGCGACAACCCCAACCGTCTCTTCAAACACACGCAGTTGCAGGTGGTTCTCAAGCCAACGCCCAATGACGTGATCGAACAATACCTGGGCAGCCTGGANNTGGGGGATTGGGTGGCAGGTGATGCTGGACGGCCTGGAAATCACGCAGTTCACCTATTTCCAGCAGTGCGGCGGCATCGATCTCGACCTGGTCCCGGCCGAGATCACCTACGGCCTGGAACGGCTGACCGCCTTCCTGCAAGTCAAGGACAGTGTCTACGACATCGAATGGGCCGAGGGCTTTTCTTACGCCGACGTGCGGTATCGCGACGAGCTGCAGTATTCGGTCTACAACTTCGAGGCGGCCGATATTCCGACGCTGTGGAAGCTGTTCGANNCCCGCTGCTGCCCACCTACGACCACGTGCTCAAGTGTTCCAACCTGTTTAATACGCTCGATTCGCGCGGCGCCATCAGCGTGACCGAGCGCGTCGGTATCATCCAACGTGTGCGCAAGATCGCGGTGGGGGTGGCGCAAGCCTGGGCCGATCAGCAGCAGGAGGTGGCCCAATGAGCCTGCCTTTCCTGCTGGAAATCGGCACCGAAGAGATTCCCGATTGGATGATTCCGGGGGCGCTCGAAAACCTGCGCCTGCTGTTCGAGAAGCTCGAGATCCCGCACGAATCCATCGCCATGGATGCCACGCCGCGCCGCCTGGTGCTGCGCGCCGAAGGNNGCCGTCGCCGGCTTCGCCCGCAAGCAAGGCATCAAACCCGAAGACCTCGCCGTGGAGACCACCGCCAAGGGCGAGTACTATAGCTTCACGCGCAAAGTGGCCGGCCGCGCCTCTAAAGATATCCTCGCCGAAGCGCTGCCCTCGCTCATCCTGCAAATCTACTTCCCCAAGACCATGTACTGGACGGGCAAGGGCGGCCCGCGCTTCATCCGGCCGATTCGCTGGATGGTGGCGCTGCTGGGGGAAGAGATTGTGCCGTTCGAAATTGCCGGCGTGCATTCCGGGGCGCTGACCAGCGGCCACCGCAGGCTGGGCGCGCGCGAAATCGCCATCACGACCGCCGATTACGAACAGCGGTTGCGCGACCACTACGTGATCCTTTCGGCCGAGCAGCGGCGTGAAAAGATTCGCAAAGAACTGGCCGGCGTACGGATCAAGCCAGACCCGGCGTTACTTGAAACCCTGGTCTACATCACCGAGTACCCCACCGCCATCACCGGCAGCTTCGACGCGCAGTTCCTCGAATTGCCCGAAGAAGTGCTGGTCACGGTGATGCGCCACCACCAGAAGTATTTTTCGGTGGAAGACCAGCACGGCAAGCTGGCCCCCCAGTTCGTCGCGGTGATGAATGTAGATGCCGATCCGGAAGGCTTCGTGCGCCGCGGCAACGAGCGCGTGCTGCGGGCCCGCTTCAACGATGCGCGCTTCTTCTGGGAGGCCGACCGCAAGANNACCGAGCTGGTGAAGGAGTTCACCGAGCTGCAAGGCGTGGTGGGCGGCCTTTATGCGCGCGCGGATGGTGAACCGGAAGCCGTCTGGCAGGCGGTCTACGATCATTACAAACCCGAGAGCATGGACGACGCCATACCGCGCGGCCGCACCGGCCAACTCGTCTCGCTCGCCGATAAACTCGATACGCTGCGCGGTTGCTTCCGGGTGGGCATGATTCCCTCGGGATCGCGCGATCCCTTCGCGCTGCGCCGCGCCGCTCAGGGCGTGGTCCGCATTCTGGTGGAAGGCAAACTGGAACTCAAGCTTCACGATTTCTTAGATGCCAATCAGGAGCTGATCGCTTTCTTCGCCGATCGCGTACGCTTTTATTTCAAAGATCATCGCGGGTTCGCTTACGATGAAGTGAACGCCTGCATGGCGTCCGGGTGGAGCAACTTGGCAGATCTGGAAACACGCCTGCTGCGCGTTCAGGCGTTGCGTCCCACTCCCGATTTTGAACCGCTGGCGGCCAGCTTCAAGCGTATCCGCAACATCCTCGATCAAGCAGGGTTTGCAGGCAGCCCCATGAGTATCAACGTGACTCTCCTCGATGAAGGACCCGAGCAGGATCTGTACGAGGAGTATCGCCGCATCGCGGGGCAACCCATCGAGCACGTGATTTCCAAATTACGGCCTAAAGTCGATCTCTTCTTCGACAAAGTGCTGGTGAATACGCCGGACGCGCGCGTCCGGCAAAATCGTTTGACGTTACTACACACGCTGCTGGAGGAGTTTTCCCCCGTAGCGGATTTTTCTGAAATCGTTACTCATTCATAGGAGCCTTAAGCATGAAGAAGCAGGTTTATTCGTTCGGCAACGGAACCGCCGACGGTGATGGAAAGATGAAAGACACGCTCGGCGGCAAAGGCGCCGGCCTCGCGGAGATGTGTCGCGCCAAGCTGCCGGTGCCGCCCGGCTTCACCATTTCCACGGATGTTTGCAATGTTTACTTCCAGAACAATTACGCCGTTCCCGCCGGGATCCACAATGAGATGATCGGCGCCCTCAAGACGCTGGAAGAGCGGATGGGACAGAAGCTCGGCGATGTCAACGATCCGCTGCTGGTGAGCGTCCGCTCCGGCGCCAAGTTCTCCATGCCCGGCATGATGGACACGATCCTCAACCTGGGCCTCAACGACCAGACCGTCAAGACCCTGGCGACCAGGAGCAACAATCCGCGCTTCGCTTACGATTGCTACCGCCGCTTCATCCAGATGTACGGCAACGTGGTGCTGGAAATCGGCAAGCACGATTTCGACGCCATCTTCGAGGGCCAGAAGAAGAAAGCCAAGGCCAAGCTGGATACCGAACTGACCGCCGCGGACCTCGAGCAGGTGATCGCCGGCTACCAGAGCCTGGTGCAGAAGAAGACCGGCAAGGCCTTCCCGCAAGACGCCATGGAACAGCTTCAGGGCGCGCGCGACGCCGTGTTCCGCTCCTGGTTCACCGACCGCGCCATTCACTACCGCAAGATGAACCAGATCTCCGACAGCCTGGGGACCGCGGTCAACGTGCAGGCCATGGTGTTCGGCAACCTCGGGGAAACGTCCGCCACCGGCGTGGGCTTCACGCGCAATCCGGCGACCGGCGAAAAGGCCTTCTACGGCGAGTTCCTGGAGAACGCCCAGGGCGAAGACGTCGTCTCCGGCGTCCGCACCCCGCATCCCATCTCCGAGCTCAAGACGTGGAATGAAGCGGTCTACAACCAGCTTCGTGAAATCACCACGATGCTCGAAAAGCACTACCGCGACATCCAGGATTTCGAGTTCACCATCCAGGACGGCAAGCTCTACATGCTGCAGACCCGCAACGGCAAGCGCACTGGCCCCGCGGCGGTCCGCATCGCCGTCGAGATGGTGGGCGAAGGCCTCATCGACAAGCGGGAAGCCGTGCTGCGCGTGGATCCCCAGCAGCTTGACCAGCTTCTGCATCCGGTGCTCGATCCGAAATCGAAGAAGACGCTCACGCTGCTCGCCAAGGGCCTGCCGGCCTCGCCGGGCGCGGCTGTGGGCACCATCGTATTCACCGCCAACGACGCTGTCGAAAAGTTCAAGAGCGCGCCGGTGATCCTGGTGCGCAAGGAAACCGTGCCGGACGATATCCACGGCATGGAAGTGGCCAAGGGAATTCTCACGGCGCGCGGCGGCATGACCAGCCACGCCGCCGTAGTCTGCCGCGGCATGGGTACGCCTTGCGTGGCCGGCGCCGAGACCGTCACCGTGGACGAACACAAGAAGGAAGTCAGCGTCAGCATCAACGGCAAGACCGTGACCCTGAAGGAAGGCGACTGGCTTTCCCTCGACGGTTCCACCGGTGAAGCTTTTGCCGGACAGGCCAACACGCTGGATGCCGACCCCGCGTCCGGTGTTTTGGCCAGCTTTATGGGGTGGGCCGACGAATTCCGCGGCAGCTTTGGCGTGCGCGCCAATGCCGATATCCCGCGCGACGCCATTGCGGCGCGCAAGTTCGGCGCCGAAGGCATCGGCCTATGCCGCACGGAGCACATGTTCTTCGCCGAAGGCCGCATCGAGCACATGCAGGCCATGATTCTGGCGCGCGACGAAAAGAGCCGCCGCAAGGCCCTGCAAAGGCTGCTGCCCATGCAGCGCAAGGATTTCGCCGGCCTCTTCCAAGCCATGGACGGCTTCCCGGTGGTGATCCGCACGCTCGATCCGCCGCTCCACGAGTTCCTTCCCAAGCGCGAAGACCTGATGGTGGATATCGCCGTCCTGCCCTACGCCGACCTCAAGAAGAAGAAGGCTTTCGCCGCCACGTATCAAAAATTCGGCGCCGAAGTGAAAAACCTCAAGACGGTTCTTTCCGCGCTGCTGAAGCGCGTCGAAGAGCTGCACGAGTTCAACCCCATGCTGGGCCACCGCGGCTGCCGCCTGGGCATCACCTATCCCGAGATCACGGAGATGCAGGCACGCGCCATTTTCGAAGCCGTCGTACTGGTGGCCAGGAAGGGCGTGAAGGTGATACCCGAAGTCATGATCCCGCTGATCGGCGGCGTGAAGGAGTTCGTGAATCAGAAGGAGATCGTAGTACGCGTGGCGGAAGAGGTTCTGGCAGCGGCCGGCATGAAGGACCAGCATTACCTGGTGGGCACCATGATCGAGATTCCGCGCGCCGCGCTCACCGCCGATTCGGTGGCCACCGAAGCCCAATTCTTCAGCTTCGGCACCAACGACCTCACGCAGACCACGATGGGCCTCTCGCGCGACGACTATACGAAGTTCCAGCAGGATTACCAGGACCGGAAAATCTTCGCCAACGATCCTTTCGCCGTGCTTGACCAGGAAGGCGTCGGCAAGCTGGTGAAGATGGCCGTGGATCTGGGCCGCAAGACCAATCCGAAGCTGGAAATCGGCATCTGCGGCGAGCACGGCGGCGAGCCGAACTCGGTGCAGTTCTGCTACCGCGTGGGCATGAACTACGTTTCCTGCTCTCCGTACCGCGTACCGATCGCCCGTCTGGCAGCCGCGCAGGCGGCGATCTCGGGAGACAAGTCGGAGACCATGCGGACGGCGTAATCATCAGCCGCGGCGTGGACATGGTAAGGTGAAAACACGGCCATGTCCACGCTTTCCAAGAGCTATCTGACCCCTGAGCAGTACCTCGAAATCGAGCGCAAGGCCGAGTTCAAGAGCGAATACTTCCAGGGCGAAATGTTCGCCATGTCGGGTGCGCGCTACCCGCACATTGGGATCGTCGCCAATACGATGCGTGAGCTAGGCCAGCAACTCCGCCGGGGGCCCTGCCGTCCCCTTTCCAACGATATGCGGGTCCGCGTCACGCCCACCGGCCTCTACACCTATCCCGATGTGGTCGTAATTTGCGGAGAGCCCCAGTTTCTGGACGACACCTTCGATACCCTGCTCAACCCCACCGTCATCATCGAAGTCCTCTCCGAGTCCACCGAAGCCTACGACCGCGGCCAAAAGTTCGCACAGTATCGCTCCCTGGAATCTCTTAAGGAGTACCTGCTGATTTCCTCGCTGCGCGTCAGTGTCGAACGCTACACCCGCCAACCCGACGGCAGTTGGAATTACATCGCGAAAGCCAGCCTGGAAGATTCGCTCGACATGGTGTCCGTCGGCTGCCATCTGGCATTGGCCGACGTGTACGAGAAGGTGGATTTCTCCCCGCCACAGCCGGCCGCCGGATGACAGGCCGTCACTGGCGCTCCAGAATCTCCAGCCCGCCCCACTTCCCGTTGACCTGCTCCACCTCCCGATAGTGCGTGCGCAGGTAAATGTGCATGGACTCCATGGGGATGCGCGAGGGATCGCTCCGCGGCCAGGCTGCCAGGACGCCCTCCCGCGAAATCTCGGCCAGCACCACCCAACGTGGGCGGCCTGCCTCCACTTCCGCGACGGCTTCGCGCTCATCCTCGGCCGTCATCATGCCCGGTTGCAGGTAGAGATAGCGCGTCGGGTTGTGCGCGTCCAACAAGGGGTAGAGTGCCGGCAGGTAGGGGAAGACGAAAAGCGAATCGCCCGGCTGGATGCGCCGCTCGAGCGGCTCCAGGAATTCAACGTCCTCGGACGTGCCGCGCAGGAAGCCCGCGCGCGTGGAGAAGCCGCTATAGTCGAAGGCCGCCGCAGTCTTCTGAAATCCTGAAATCGCCGCCAACAGCAGGAATGCGGCATAGAGTCCGGGCCGCCGCCGCGCATCCATCGACCGATGGAGCAGGATGCCGCACAGCGTGAACGGAACCGCGGCCACGAACAGCAGTTGGATGGACGACCAGCGCGGCCATGCCGAAAGCACCAGGGCCAGGGTTATGGCCAGCAGCGGCGCGATGGAGCGCGTTTCGGCGGCTTCCCTGCGCTTCCCCAGGCGCCACGCCCAGCCAGCCAGCGCCGCCACGGGCAGAACGGCTGGTAGCGCTTCGAACACCGAAGCGGCCAGTCTTCCCGCCTGCTGCAACAGGCCGCCCGCCGCTGGCGCGGCGCCGGAGGCCATGCCCAGCGCGCCGTAGGGTAACGCATTCGCGCCCGTGTAGTTGGCCGCCGTCCAACGCATCGCCTCGATCATGGGGCCGAGCGCGTGGTTGCTC
>PLZX01000262.1:10505-41853 GCA_003152325.1 Bryobacterales bacterium
ACCTTGGATTCAAATGTGAGAAAGACCAGAGCCAGGCCGGCCGCGAACCATTCAGTTTCGAACTGCGCCGCCAGCCAATAGACCGCCCACGCCAGAAAGGCCACGTCCAGAAGCATCGGCAGCCGCAGCAGGGGGATATCCGTCCCTCCTAACCGTGCGAGGCCGCCTTCTATCCAGAACGTCAGAGGGCCGGTGAGAACGAAGAAGTCGCGATAGACCGCCTGGCCCGCCGCCACACGGCGCCCGCCTTCCAGGTAGATCCCTTCATCCACCCCCAGGCTGAACAAGTCTCCAGCAATCCACCAGACGTAGGCAAAAGCAATTGCGAAGACCGCGACGCCCAGAAGAATTCGTTGCCGCCGGCGCATCCAATGCAAAGTTCAGACGCCTCCCCGGTGCCCGCCAAAAACACGAAAGGGTTGGTGTGCCCTGGTGGCACGCCAACCCTTTTCGGTTCGGAAATGGAGATGCAGTCTTACGCTTTCTTGCGGCGCTTGCTCGCCAGCAGGCCCACGCCCAGCAGGCCACCGCCAACCAGCAACATCGTCACCGGCTCAGGCACCAAACCGTAGTCGAAAACGAGGAATGCGTCCGCGGTCAGAGTACCGCCTGTGGCCAAGCAGCACCCGCCGGAGCTTCCAACCGTTCCAACCAGAACGCTGACCTTGTTGTAGTAGGTGCCGAAACTAGCAGCGTTGGTGTCGGTTCCAACCAGCCAGAGGCCGGCGTTACCCAGATACGCGGGGTGAACGAGATAGGTGGTCGAGCCACTCCCGCCGCTCACGGTTTCGCTTTGCGGGCCGCCACCGAAGTCCGTGGGAACGTTGGTCCAGTTGAACACAAACGAATTAGCGACGAACGGCGCACCGGATGAATAGTCGTCCTGATAGATCAAATACATATCAGTGATCGTCAATCCCGACGGCAAAACGAACGCGCTAGTGTTGCACGTGATGTTCGTCGTGGGGAGAGTAGTATTCCCGGCAGCCGAACTGACACCGCCACAGTCGAACTGAATGGTGTTTGCGCTCATCACCCCAGCCAACAACAGTCCCCCAGCCATCAACACCAAGAATTTTTTCATAATCTCCGTCTCCTTCTCCGATTTATCTAGTTGCTTCTTACCACACCCAAACGCAGGCTCCGATGATTCCCTTGAATCGCCGCCGAATGCCCGTTAAACACTCAGTGGGTACAGCCGTATGCCTTCCATATCATCCTAAGCACTTCCGGCCCGAAATGCAACTAAATTACCGCGTTTCTAGGCAGGAGAGTACTATCGAATGCGTGGGGTAGTACTGATATCGACGCTTCGATCCGTCGCATGGGGTATTTACCGGATTAAGACTGCCATCAGCGGCCCGTAACCGCTCCCTTTACCATGGTTTGGAAGGCCGGATAGGCTTCCGGACCGTGCGATTCCATCCATTTGATAAAGGCATTGCCCACGGTCTCCAAATTGTGCCAGGAGTGAGGATTCTTACTGAATTCCCGGTACGAGGGCACGATCTCCCGCAACCGCTCCCAAACGAAGAGCATTTCGCCAGTCGTCTGGAAAAACAGGTCCTGGTTCAATACCCCCGAGGTGACGAAGGCCGCGACCATTTCCCAGTAGCTCGCCACCATCCGCACGTAGGCGTTTTCCTGGCTTCCGGGCGGGGCGATGCGCATCATGTCCTCCACCGTGGAGGCTTGAAAATTGGCGGCGAACCAGGCGCGCGCGGCCCGCAGCTTTTCCTCCCGGCGCAGCTCATAGAGCCGCAGAACCAGGTTGGCATCTTCGTATGTTGCTTGTTGAGTAGGCACCTCCGCATTATAAACGGCGCCGGGCGTTACAATCAGATCAGGAAATCCGCATGGCCACGCTGGCAGCACAACTCGCCCGCCAGACCGCTCCCGCCGAGTTGTGGCGCCCGCTCGACCGTAACCGCGTGGAGTGCTTCGCCTGCGGCCACCGCTGCCCCATTCCGCCCGGTTTCGCGGGCGTTTGCAAGGTCCGATTCAATCGCGGCGGCACGCTTTATGCGCCCACGGGCTACGTCAATGCCGTGTTCTGCGACCCCATCGAGAAGAAACCCTTCTTCCACGCCCTCCCCGGCGCCCGTGCTTTGAGCTTCGGCATGCTGGGCTGCGACTTACATTGCGGCTACTGCCAGAACTGGGTCTCCTCCCAGGCGCTCCGCGATTTCCGTTCCAGGCTGGATTTCGAGGCCCTCCGTCCGGCGGACCTGGTTGCGATGGCACTGCGGCAAGGCGCCGCCGCGGCGATCAGCACCTACAACGAACCCCTGATCACGGCCGAATGGGCCGTCGAGGTCTTCCGCGAAGCCAAAGCCGCCGGCCTCACCACCGGCTTCGTCTCCAACGGCAACGCAACTCCCGAAGTGCTGGAATACATCCGGCCCTGGGTCGATCTGTATAAGGTTGACCTCAAGAGCTTCGACGACCGCCGCTACCATGAACTCGGCGGCCGGCTGGCTCCCGTCCTCGATTCCATCGGCCGCATCCACCAAATGGGATTTTGGCTGGAGGTGGTCACGCTGGTAATCCCCGGATTCAACGATTCCGACGCCGAGCTCCGTGCCATTGGCGAATTTCTGGCCGGCATCTCCCGCGATATCCCCTGGCACATCACGGCCTTTCATCCGGATTACAAAATGACCGGTCCAGCCCATACGCCACCCGAGACCCTCTTCCGGGCCGCCGAAATCGGCTCGGCCGCCGGCCTCCGCTATGTCTACGCCGGCAATCTTCCCGGCTTCACAGGCGATCTTGAAGACACCCGCTGCCCGTCTTGCGCCCAAACCCTGATCGCCCGCCGCGGTTTTCAGGTGTTGCGTAACCGTCTCACCGCCGCCGGCGAGTGCCCCGACTGCGGCGCAACCATCCCCGGCCGGTGGGGCTCGCCGCTCCGCCAGCAGGCCCCGGCCGCCGGCCTGCTTCACATCCGCTGCGGGTGATTCATGTCCCCAACCCACATTTCGCCTTACAGCGGCGCCTGGTATCCGGCGCTCGCTGCCGATCTCGCGCGCCTGCTCGATGGCTGCTTCGAAGAATCGAGCGAGCGAACCGGCCCGCATCTTTTCCGCAACGGTCTGGCCTTCGTTGTGCCGCACGCCGGCCCGGCCTATTCCGGAGCCGTCGCGGCGGCGGTCTATCGCTCGCTCTCGCTCGACCCGCCGGAGCGCATCATCCTGCTGGCCTTCCCACACCACGGGGGACTGAGCGGGGTCGCCGTGCCCGACGTCGCCGCCATCTCGACCCCTTTCGGCGATGTGCCGATTGACGAAGCCCCGTTCCCGCGCCTCCCCGAAGCGCGCCTTTGCGATCACTCCTTCGAACTTCAATTGCCTTTTTTGCAGAAGGCCGCGCCCCGGGCCCGCATCACGCCGCTTTACATTGGCCGCATGGACGCGGCTGGGCGCGCCGCCGCCGCCGGCCAACTGGCCGGTCTGTGGCGCCCCGGGACCGTCTTCCTGGCCTCTTCCGATTTCACTCACTACGGCCGCAATTTCGGCCACGTTCCCTTCCCCGCCGATTCCGAAATCGCCGATCGTCTGCGCGCGCTCGACCAGGAGTACATCGAGGCCGCCGGCAGCCTGGATTCCACTCTCTTCCTCGAAACCCTGGCCCAGCACGACGCCACCGTCTGCGGCGCCGCCCCCATCGCGTTGCTGCTCGATACCCTGCGCCGCCTTCCGGGCGAGGCGGTTTACCAATTCACTCTCGACTACCAGACTTCCGGCGACCGCACGGGCGATTTCCACCACTCGGTGAGCTACGCGGCGCTCGGCTACTTTCCCCGTTCGGCTTACGATCTGGACGCCGCCGATCGCGAAGCGCTTCTCGACGTCGCCTGCGACACGCTCGCCCACCTGCGAAGCACCGGCGAGCGCCGACGCGCCGGCGCGCATGGTGGATCGTCCGCCCTGGACGCCCAACGCGGCGCTTTCGTGAGCCTCCACCAGGGCGACGAACTGCTCGGCTGCATCGGCAATTGCGCCGGGCGTCTCCCGCTGGCGGAAGAGATCGCCGATCTCACGCTCTCGGCTGCACTCGAAGACCCGCGATTCCGCCCCGCCGCGTCCGCGCAGGGCCCCATCGAAATCGAACTATCGATCCTGACTCCGTTTCGCCGCATCCGCTCCACCACCGAGTTTCAAACGGGCCGTCACGGCGCGATCCTGCGGCTGGGCAGGAACTCCGGACTGCTCTTGCCGCAAGTGGCCGCAGGGCATGGATGGACCTCCGACGAATTCTTCCGCGCGCTGGCCCGCAAGAGCCTGCTCGGTCCGCACGCCATCCGCGACCCCAAAGCGCGCCTGGAGATCTTCGAAGCCCAGATTTTTTCGCGCACGCAGGACGTTCGATCCCGTTACGAACCTGCCCGCGGCGATGCGCAACTGTAGCGAACTGGACAGCCGCGGCCGGAAAGCGGCACCATTGAAGTTGCTCATGTCCACGGCGCTACCCCTTGCCCCCCGCTTCCTCCCGGCGCTCGATCCGGCCTTCGTGCCGGCCTGTCTGTGGAATCGCGCTTACCGCACCCGCGTTGGCGAGACTGGCGGCCGCCCGGTGGCCATCGCCCTCGAACGCAACGACGGCTCGATCTCGGTTTTCCACAGCGCCCTGCTTCCGCATGCAGGCGACGCCATCGCGCTCAACAACCGCTATGTCGAACGGCTGCTGAAATTCCTGCTGTGGCAGAAAGGCGGCTGGCGGGTCACCATTCTCGGCGAGCCGCGCATTGCCGATTACGTCCGCGCAGTCTACTCGCCCACGGGCGCCCGCGCCTTCGACTATGAGTTCATGGGCGAGCGCGTCTACGGCCGGCCGATGACCGTCGAGAGCGCGAGTTACGACGCCGCTCCCGCGGAACGCGAAACCGCCGCACCGCTGGGCCGCCACCTGGATGGCTGCCGCATCGGCTTCGATCTGGGCGCGAGCGACCGCAAGTGCGCCGCCGTGATGGATGGCCGCGTAGTGGCGAGCGAAGAGATCGCCTGGAATCCCGCCACGCAGCCCGACCCCCAATATCATTTCGACGGCATCCAGGATTCGCTCAAACGCGCCGCCGCCCATCTGCCGCGCGTCGACGCTATCGGCGGCAGCGCCGCGGGAGTCTATGTCGGCAACGAAGTGCGCGTCGGCTCGCTTTATCGCGGCGTGCCGCGCGATCTCTTCGACAGCCGCATCCGCCGCCTGTTCTTCGAGCTGCAGGCCGCCTGGGGCGGCATCCCCTTCGACGTGGTGAACGATGGCGAAGTCACGGCGCTGGCCGGCTCCATGGCGCTCAACGACAACGCCGTGCTGGGCGTCGCGATGGGCTCCAGCCTGGCCGCCGGCTTCGTCACGCCGCAAGGCAATATTACTTCCTGGCTGAACGAACTGGCCTTCGTCCCCGTGGATTACGGCGAAGACGCACCGGCCGACGAATGGTCGGGCGACCGCGGCGTGGGCGTGCAATATTTCTCGCAGCAGGCCGTGGGACGGCTGCTCGCTCCCGCAGGAATCAGTCTGCCGGCCGACATGCCGCTGCCGGTCAAGCTGGAACAGGTGCAGAAACTCATGGCCGCGGGCGACCCGCGCGCCCGCCGCATCTACGAAACCATCGGCGTCTGGTTCGGCTATGCCATCGCCACTTATGCCGATTTCTACGAGGTTCGCAATCTGCTGGTGCTGGGCCGCGTGCTCACCGGCGCCGGCGGCGACCTGATTCTCTCCATTGCCAGTCAAGTGCTGCGCTCCGAGTTTCCCGAACTGACCGAGCGCCTCCGATTCCACATCCCCGACGAAAAAGAAAAACGACACGGCCAGGCCATCGCCGCCGCGAGCTTACCCAGCAAGGAACACAAACATGCACTTTCATAAATCGACCGCCGACGTTTTCATTCCCGACAATGTTGCGCCCGCCGAAGCGCTCGCGCGGACCACGCATCTTTCGATCGCGGCGCACCAGGACGACATCGAAATCATGGCCTACCACGGCGTCGCCGCATGCTTCGGTCTGAAAGACAAGTGGTTCACCGGCGTGGTGGTGACAAACGGCGCCGGCAGCCCGCGCTCCGGCATCTATGGCGAATACACTGACGCGGAAATGCAGAAGGTGCGCGTGACGGAGCAGCGCAAGGCCGCCTACGTCGGGGAGTACGCCTGCCAGATCCAGCTCGGTTTCGCCAGCGCCGAAGTCAAGGACCGCAACAATCCCGCCGTGGCGGAAGATCTCGCCGCGATTCTTCGCGCCGCGCGGCCCGAAGTGGTCTACCTGCATAACCTGGCTGACAAGCACGACACGCACGTCGGCGTCGCTCTGCGCGCCATCGCCGCCCTGCGAGCCGTGCGCGCCGAAACCAAGCCGAAGAAAGTCTACGGCTGCGAAGTCTGGCGCGATCTGGACTGGCTGCAGGACGACGACAAGCAGCTCCTGCCGGCCTCCGCGCGATCCAACATCGCCGCCTCGTTAGTAGGCGTTTTCGATTCGCAGGTGACCGGCGGCAAGCGCTACGACCTGGCCACCGCCGGCCGCCGGCTAGCCCACGCGACTTACTACGCCTCTCACGGCACCGACCAGGAAACCGCTCTCAACTTCGCGATGGACCTGACGCCGCTGGTGGAAGACCCGAGCTTGCCGATTGCCGAGTATGTGCTGGGTTTCGTCGACCGCTTCCGCGCCGACGTGGCAAAACGGCTGGCGTAAGCACTTACGCCTCCGACCACGGCAGATAGGCTGCCCCGTACAACCCGGCTTCGTTGCCCAGCGTGGCCTGCTCGATGCGCGGCTGGCTCGCCCGGAACGTGAACGACCTCCGCTCCAATGTCTTGAGCATCTCCGGTGCGAAGTACTGCCACGCCGGGAGCACGCCGCCGCTCAGCAGATACAAGGGGAAGTTGAACGTGTTGACCAGCGTCGCCAGCGCAATCCCCAGCGCTTCTCCCATCGACCGCCAAATGGCGCGCGCCTTGTCGCCCACTTCACCGGTCTGACCAGCCAGATCTCCGACATCCTTGGCCGTGAGGTTTTCTCCCAGATGCATCATGTGCGCCATCGCCACAACGGCGGTGGCCGACGCATGTTTCTCCAGGCATCCCTGGTTGCCGCACCCGCACGGGTTCCCGTTGGGCACCACCGTGGTGTGTCCCAATTCTCCGGCCATCCCCACGCTGCCGCGCAGCACGCGGCCGCCCGAGATAATGCCGCCGCCTACGCCGGTTCCGAGCGTCAGCAGCACCAGGTCGTCCACGTCCTTTCCCGCGCCGATCCATTTTTCGCCCAGCGCCGCGGCATTGGCGTCGTTCTCCAGAATCACCGGCGTGCCCAGCCGCTTGCCGAGTTCGTCGCGCACCGGAAAGTTCTCCAGGTACGGCAGGTTGTTGGAGTTGGTGATGAAGCCTTCCTTCATGCGGATGAAGCCCGGCACGCCCACGCCGATGCCGGCCAGATCACCGGACGAATGCTTCCCGCGCAGGGTTGAGATGGCGGAGACGATATCGCCCAGCACCGCCTCGCGCCCCTTCTCGAAGTGAGTGGCGCCGCCGATCTTATCGAGCATCTTTCCGGAGCGGTCGATAGCCGCCGCCCGCAGATTGGTGCCGCCCAAATCAATCCCAATCGAGTATTCGGCCATATCGACCGGCATCATAGCATGGGGTAGATGCGGCCATGTCGAGGTGCTTGTGCCATCGATGGCGCGGTGTTATACCGGGGAATGAAACTCCCCAGCGCCGTGGCCTGCTGTGGCACTGTTCTCCTCTTACTCTTCTACGCACGAGTCTCCGCTTCCGGCCAGATCCCCGCTAAAGGGTCGGTGGAAGGCCGGGTGACGAACCTGGCAACCGGGGCTCCGGTCAAGAATGCCCTGGTCAATCTCCTCGGGCCGTATCAGTTGCCTGTTCCCAGCCCTGCGCCTTATCCGCCCGCGCCGGTGGTGCAGATGAAAGCCGACAGCCAGGGACGCTTCTCGTTTGTTGGCGTGAGCCCGGGAAAATACACGTTAACCGTAACCTGCAACGGCTTCATGAGCGGATCCTCAGGCTCCGCCCAACGGGAAGCGGAGATGGTGGTGGTCACCGGGGGGCAGCCGGTGAAGGACTTGGCTATCGAGCTGACTCCCTACGCCGTGTTGACCGGCAAAGTGCTGGATGAAGACGGCGAACCGATGCAGAACGCGACCGTCAAGCTGATCCGGTATACGTATCAACCCGGAGGCAGACGGACCCTGGCGCCACTGGGCCGGCCGGCGCAGACCGATGACCGCGGCATCTACCGGGTGGCGGAAGTCCCGCCGGATAGCTACAGCGCATCGGTCACGCCTTCCCCGCTGGGCCTGACGAGGAACGCGGCGGGACAAGCCTACCCAATCACTTACTATGGCGGTGTGGCGGACCCGGCCGCGGCAACTCCGTTCGCAGTCGGGATGGGGGAGATCCGGACGGTCGACTTCAAACTAAGCAGGATGCCGGTGGCCCGAGTCCGCGGCAGGCTTCTCGGTCCCGACGGTTTGGGAAAGGGGCCAGGGGTCTTCCTGCTGTGGCCGAGGAATGGCGGCGTCCTTGGGGGACCGCTGGTGGGAGCAGTCACCACGAACCTGGCGGACGGTAACTTCGAGATCTCCGGTATGCCGCCGGGCGCGTATCGAATCGGGGTGTCTATACCGAATGACCCCCAGCGATTGGGGGCTATGCAGGCGCTGGACGTCTGGGGGGACATGGACGGGGTCAGGATCCAACTAACTCCCGGCCGGCAGGTGCGCGGGAGCATCCAGATGGAAGGCGATGCCGCGGCCGACCTGCACGGGACGCAGGTGAATCTGTGCTGCGTGGACGGCTTTGGCGGGGTGACGCGCGGAGTAGCGATCCGGGACGATCACACGTTCGAGGCCGCGATCATCTGGCCGGTTCATTATGCGGTGGATCTGGTCCACCTCCCACCCCATAGCTACGTGAAGTCGGTTCTGTATGGCGGCAAAGAGGTGCCGGCGGGCGGCATAGAGCCTCAGGCGGATGTTCCGCTGGCCGTGACCCTGAGCACGGCGGGAGCCGCCAGACTGGAAGCCATCGCGGTGGATAGCGCGGGCAAGCCGCTGTCGCGCCGGCCGGTCACGCTGATTCCCATGGACGGGCCTGCCATGTCGGCCCAGACCGGACTGACGAATGCAGGGGGAAGCTTCGTCTTCGAGGCGGTCCGCCCGGGAAAGTACCTCGTCACGGCGTGGGAGACCAACGTGACCGCTTTATTTCTGCAGGCGTCCGGGCTGGACTCTCTCAAGCCCGTGGAAGCGAAGTCGCAGATCGTGACTTTGGAGCCCGGCGGCAAACAATCGATGCAACTCACCGCAGTGTCGGCCGCGGAGAGCCAACAGGCATTCGGCGCCCGGTGACGGGCGGTTGCGCACTCATATGAAGGAGACCAGATGAAATCCGCAGTGCTTCTCGCATGCTTATGTACCGCCAGCCCGGTAGCGCTTGCGTACCAGGCCGGAACGGCAAGAGGATCCATCGAAGGCAAGGTGGTGAGTGCCGAGACGGGCGCGCCCATGCGGCGCGCGACGGTGATCCTCGGAGTCGCCAGCATGCGGGCGGCGAGGCCGGGCCAGCCGCCGGTGCAGCCCTTCTCGACGAATATCGAGACCGACGCGCAGGGTAATTTTTCAGTTGCCGATCTGGCCCCGGGGCAGTACCGGCTGACCGCGCAGCGGCAGGTGGGATCGGGCGGTGTCAACTACCAGAATCCCGAGACGATGGTGTACCTGGGCGAGCACCAGCAGTTGAAGAACGTAGTAGTGAAGGCCGCGACGCAGACCATCGTCAGCGGCAAGGTGCTGGACCAGGATGGCGAGCCGCTGGACCACGCCAGCGTGACCATTCTGCGGCCGGGTTATTTACGCGGCAAGCAGCAATGGAACAACGCCGGCACAACACAGACCAACGACCTGGGCGAGTACCGGATTCCGATCGGACCGGGAAGCTACCTGGTGTCGGCGAGCTTTCGCGACCCTTATATCCGTTCTAATGTGAACTCGCCGCTGCCGGATAAGCCGGAGCTGGCTTACGTGACGACTTACTATCCGAACGTGCTCGATGCGGGCGCGGCGACGAACGTGACCGCAAACGGCGCTGAGGTGCGGGGCATCGATATCAAGCTGCGGAAAACGCCCACGGTGCGGATCCGGGGAAGAGTCATCGATCCGGGGGCTCCCCCGAACCGCTCGGCATGGGTCAGCCTGACGCCGAAGGGCGGGACGGGGAACTCGATGGGATATCCAAGCATGATGATGCCGGAGGGCAACTTCGAGATCGCCGGGGTGCCGCCCGGGTCTTATACCCTGGTGGCGCGCAGATCGAGCGATGGCGGCGGAATGATCAACGCATCGAACCCGCCAGTTCAGTACGCCGCCGCGCAAGCGATCGAAATCGCGGACAAGCACGTGGATGGCATCACGCTGACGGTGACATCGTCGAAAGACGTACAAGGCAAGTTCCTGGTGGAAGGGAACACAACGCTCGACCTGCGTTCGGCACAGGTCATGACGATGTCGGTGGATGGGATGAACTTCGGGCAGTCGTCGACCAGAGGCATCGAGGGGACGAGTTTCACCCTCAAGAATGTGCCGCCGGGCAGGTCGACGGTGAACGTCACGGGCGGCCTGATGAACGGCTACGTGAAGTCGATTCAGTATGGTGGGCACGAGATTCCGGCGGACGGCGTGGACCTGACCACGGGCGCGGCGCTGGAGATTGTGGTCAGCCCGGAGGGCGCGCGGCTCGATGGAAAGGTGGCGAATGCCGCGGGTGAGCCGCTGGTACGCGCCTTGGTATCGCTGTTCGCCACGGACGCACAGGGTGCGACGGCGCCCGCTCCGTCCATCGCGATGACCGATCGCAACGGCGAGTTCCGGTTCGCGATGCTACGGCCGGGCGAATACCAGGTATACGCGTGGGAGGCGGTGGACCAAAACTCGGTGCAGACGGCGGAGTTTCTGAAACCCTATGTGGCCCGGTCGAAGGCCGTGAAACTTGAGGCAAAAGGCACGGCCACGGTTTCGCTCACCGGCATCCCAGCCGGCGAGACCGCCGCTTCGTATGCGTTCGCGCGGCCGCCGCAGCAGGGACAACACATCAAGGGAACGGTGGAAGGCCAGGTGCTTCACGGCATCACCGGCGAGCCAATCAAGAAAGCCACGGTGAGGCTCGGCGATGGGTCGTTTGTACGCGGCGCCGCCNNCCGGGCAGACCACCGAAGCAGACGAGCAGGGCCGATTTGTCTTCCGCGAGGTGGAGCCGGGAAACTACGCTCTGGGCGCCGAGCGACAGGGATTCCTGGTGCGGCTTTACGGCCAGCGCCAGGACATGCCGGACGAACAGTTCATCGTGGGCGAAGGCCAGCACGTGCAGGATATGGTTCTAAGACTGGTGCCGCAAGGGGTAATCGCAGGCCGGGTTCTGGACGAAGAAGGCAATCCGTTGCCGCGAACACGGGTGGCCATTTTCCGGCGCGGGTATTCCCGCGGCAAGCTGCAATTCCCGGCAGCGGGCGCGCCGGTGCAGACAACCAACGACCTGGGCGAGTACCGTTTCATCGGTCTCGAACCTGGCAGTTATGTGATTGGCGCGCGCTATGTGGGCATGACCACGGCCCCGATCGCGCCGAACCAACCTCTGCCGCCCATGCCGGAGCAGCCGGACACGGGATATCCCGCGACCTATTTCCCGAACGCGCTGGATCCCGGCGGGGCGAAGCCGATCGCGCTGGAAAGCGGCACGCAGGTTGCCAGTGTAGACATCACCTTGCGGAGTGTCCCGCTGCTGCGCGTACGCGGAAGAGTGGTCGACCCCAAGGGTCTACCCCAGACGTTCACTGTGCTCCTGGTCGCGAAGAATGGCGATCTGCACTCCCAGGTGGGGCCTCCTCCCATCACCCGCAGGCCCGACGGTTCTTTTGAGATCTCCGGTGTGACGCCGGGGGCCTACTCGCTGGTGGCATGGGTCTCGGAAGGCGGGCTGACGCGAGCAGCGGCGAAATCCGTGGAGGTGCGCGACAGGCATCTGGACGGCGTGACGCTGGAGCTGGCGGCGGCGCGCGACGTCACGGCAAAGATCACCATCGACGAGAAGACCCCCATCAACACCTCCGGCGTCTTTGCAACTCTGAGTTCGACTGACAGTACGGGCAATCCGAGCTTCGGGCAGAACCTGAACAACGACTCGAAGCTCACTTTCCGCAACCTGCTGCCCGTGCCTTACACGCTGAGTGTCACGAACCTGCCGTTCAACTGCAATTGCTATGTGAAGTCCGTGCGGTACGGCGGCCAGGAGATTCCGGGAATGGGCGCGGTGGTGACCGGCGGCGGTGAGTTGGAAATCGTGCTGGGCACCAAGGCGGCCATCGTGGAGGGCGCCGTGGTGGACCGGCAGGGCAAGCCGGTGGGCGGCGCCGTGCTGGCGCTGTTGCCGAAGGACGGATCGCTCGAACACCTCAAAACCGGTGTAGCCAACGCCGAGGGCAAGTTCTACTTCGCCTCCAACCCGCCCGGAGAATACAAGCTGCTGGCCTGGGAAGACGTCGACTTAGCGGCCTTACAGCAACCCGGCTTCCTCCAGCAACTCGACGCAAGCGCGAAATCGGTGCAACTGGGAGCCGGCGGCCGGGAGAACATCCAGCTAACCGCCATTCCCGCCAGCGGGCGTTAGGGCCGCCAGCGCCAGTCCAATGCGGCGGAGACCTTCGCGGAACATCTCCGAGTTGACGCCCATGCCGATGCGGAAATGGGCGGGCATTTCGAAAAACCGGCCGGGCACGGCGGAGGTCTCGTGCCCGACGCGCAGCCCCGCCAGAAACTCGTCCGTATCGCCACGGCGCAGCCGCAGGAACGCCGTCGTCCCCCACCGCGTGCGCACCGCCGAAACCCCCGGCTGGGCATCCAGAAACTCCGCCAGCAATACGCGATCCGCCTCCACAATCCTCCGCGCCCGCTCGCGGATGGCGTCCAGATGCTGGAAGGCCGCCACGCTCAGCAGTTCCGCCGGATGTACCGACGTCGCCGCAAACAGATTATTCAACTGGTACATGGCTCGCGCCAGATCGGGAGGCGCCAGAATCCAGCCGCATCGCAGCCCGCTCAGCCCGTACACTTTGGTGAGGCTGTTGGTCACGATCACTTCGGGCGACAGGTGAAACGACGTGCGCGGCGTGCCTTCATAGACCGCATCCAGGTACACCTCGTCCACCAGCAGCCGCGCGCCCACGCTCGCTGCCAGGTCCGCCACTTCGCGCAGCACCGCATCGGGCGTGAGCACGCTCGAAGGATTGTGCAGGTTCGTCACCACGATCAGCCTGGTCCGCGGCGTCAACGCGCGCCGGATCGCCGCCGGGGCTACGGCCCAGCCGCTCGCTTCGTCGCGCGGGAAGCGCTTCACCTCCGCGCCGATGTATCGCGCCGCATCCTCCAGCAGCCCATATGCCGGATGCTCGATCAGCACTTCGTCGCCAGGCTCGAGTACCGTAGCCATGGCCAGGTAATTCGCCATGGAAGTACCCTCGGCCGTCACCACGCAATCCACATCCACGCCGGCACGCTCCGCGATGGCGCGCTTCAACGGCTCGTAGCCATACGGATTGTTCCCGTTGATTTCGAGCTGCGCGTAATCGAGCGGCAGTTCCCGCAGTGGAAAGGCGCCCACTCCGCTGGTGGCCAGATTGAACCGCGCCTTGCTTTCGGTCTTGGCCCAATGCATGTACTCCGAGAATTTGTGTCGCATGAAGGCTCCAGGTATTACAGCGCCGCGGATCGGTTCTGCTCTTTGGCGGCGCGCGTGGCCAGTTCGTCGCAGCGGTTGTTATCGGTGTGAGAGGCGTGGCCCTTGGTCCAGACCCAGGTGGTCTTGTGGCGGTTCACCTGTTCGTCCAGGGCTTTCCAAAGGTCCTGGTTGATCACCGGTTTTTTGGCGGCGGTCATCCAGCCCTTGCGCTTCCAGCCGTGGATCCACTCGGTGATGCCCTTCTTCACGTATTCGGAATCGGTTACCACTTCGATCTCGCAATCTTCCTTCAACGAACGCAGGGCTTCGATGGCGGCCATCAGTTCCATGCGGTTGTTGGTGGTGTGGGGCTCGCTACCCCACATTTCCTTCTCGTGCTGGTTGTAGCGCAGGACCGCGGCCCAGCCGCCGGGACCGGGATTGCCGGAGCAAGCTCCGTCGGTAATGACCTGGACTTTCTTCACAGGGCCAGCGCCGGCGACGCCAGGAAGAAGGCATCCACCAGGTCGAGGATGGCGGCCGCGTCCTGAGCCTTGTAGATGGAGGCGCGGAGCTGCGCGCCGTGGCGCACGCCGTGTGTGAAATAGGTGGCGAACTGCTTCATCTTGCCGACGGTGTCCTTTTCGCTCTGTTCGATGAGCATGCCGTAATAACGGCGCATGATCTGGTAGCGATCGTGCTGCGTGGGCTGGTCGTAAGCGCCGGTTGCGAGATATTGCTCGATCTGGTGGAAGATCCAGGGATTGGAACTGGCCGCGCGGCCGATCATGACGGCGTCGCAATTGGTCTCCTGGACCATGCGGACGGCATCTTCCGGAGTGACGATATCGCCATTGCCGATCACTGGAATCTTCACCGCCGCCTTGACTTCGGCGATGCGCCGCCAATCGGCCTGGCCGCTGTAACCCTGCTCGCGCGTGCGCGGATGGAGCGCCACGGCCTGCAGGCCGCAGTCCTCAGCCAGTCGGGCCATGCGGACGGCCACCAGTTCTTCCTCGTTCCAGCCGGCGCGGTATTTCATGGTGAAGGGGATGGTGAGGACTTTGCGCACCTCGCTCAAGAGGCGTTCCACCAGAGGCAGGTCGCGCAGCAGACCGGAGCCGCCATTGCACTTCACCACTTTGTTGACCGGGCATCCGAAGTTGAGGTCGAGAATATCGAAGCCGAGATCCTGGCAGACGCGCGCGGCATCGGCCATCACGGCGGGATCGCTGCCGAAGAGTTGGGCTGAGATGGGGTGTTCTTCCGGTTCGAAGGCCAGGTACTTCAAAGTTTTGCTGGGCTTGCGCGCGCCGAGCGACGCGCGGACGCCATGCGAGCTGGTGAACTCGGTCATGATCAGCCCGCAGCCGCCCAGGCCGCGGATGAAGCGGCGGAAGACGGTGTCGGTGACGCCGGCCATCGGCGCCAGCACGGTAGCGGGAGCGATCTTCACCGGGCCGATCGAAAATGAGTCTGGGAACGTACGCATGACCCTCAGTAATCTGATTTTACCGATTACGAGGCGGAAACGGAACTCGGCTGTAGCGCATCCACTTTAGTAGGGGAGGAAAAGGGTGAAGCCGGGGCAGGTGGTTCTGCTGGTTTTGACCGGGGCGATTGGGGGCGCGGTGCTCATCAGCATGGCGCAGCGGTTGCGGCCGGCGATTCCCGCGGACGCTTCGGCACAAGTGCGGGAGCCGCCTCCGGTGGCCAACGCCACATCCCTGAAGCCCTCGCCCATGCCGGAGCGGCGCGAAGCGCCCAAACCGCAACGCTTCACCCGGAAGGATGCGCTTGCACCTTCGGATCCGACCAACGATCCTCCACCCGCGCGCACAGAACCGGAGAACGCGACTCCGGCCGACTCCCCGGGTTCCACTCCCGCTCCGCCGCCTCGCCAGGTTACGCTGAACGCCGGTTTGTTGATACCGGTGCGCCTGGTGGACGGATTGTCGACCGAGCGGAACGCGCCCGGCGACGCCTTTCTCGCCACTCTCGATGGGAATCTGGCGGTGGGCGGCCTGGTGATTGCAGAGCGCGGCGCGCGGGTGGAGGGCAGGGTGGTGGGGGCCAATGCCGGCGGCGAAGCCAATGCAGCGGCGCTCACGGTGGAACTGACCCGCCTGTATACGAACGATGGCCAGACGGTGATCATCCAGACCGACGGGTTCGAACGTCACGCCGAAGCGGCCGGGCGCCAGACGATCTTGCTGCCCGCGGTGACGCGCATCACGTTTCGCGTGAAGACCGCGGTGCAACTGACNNGAGGTGCTGCTTGATCGGCTCCGTGATTGGTCTGGTTGTGGCCGCGTTGATCTACCGATCGCGCTTTGGTGCCTGCACGCCGCTTTTCAGAATGGCCAGCGAGTTGACGTGGCACCTTGGGGCGAAGATCTGTGGCTGCGAAACCGCATCGTTGAAAATGAGACCGTGCTTTGTATAGCGAGCAGTGCTATCGCGTCACTTCTCGCTGGTGTGCGCTTTGGCGGATCGCGCCGTACCAGGGGAATCCACTGAAGTCTTCCCCGGACCGATCGGGCCAAGGGCAGAGAACAGGCTTGTCGGAAAGTGGGTCGGCCTGCTAACAGCGGGGCTGGCACGCGGGGGCTTAAGTGAGCCGTGTTGGGGTCAGCCGGCGGCGAGGGCCGGGGCAGGCGCGCTCGGGTCGCCCAATTTTCCGGGCACCATGGGGAGCGAACGAATCCGCTGCCCCGTAGCGTCGAAGATGGCATTGCCGATGGCGCCGGCAATTCCCATAATGGGCGTTTCACCTGCGCCGGCCGAAGGAATATCCTTGCGGTCGAGGAGCACGGTCTCAATCGCCGGCATGTCGGCGAAACGCGGCACGCGGTAACGCGAGAGGCGGTCCGTGAGGATCTGGTTGCCGCCGAAATCGATGTGCTCGAAGAGCGCTCCGCCAATCCCCATGGCCACCGCGCCTTCCACCTGGTTGCGCAGATGCTCGGGGTTCACCACCGCACCGCATTCGAAGGCTTCCACCACGCGCACCACTTTCACCGTGCCCGCAGTGACGCTCACTTCGCAGCAGTTGGCCACGTAGGAGCCCTTCTCGAAGCCGGCTGAGATGCCGAAACCGCGGCCCGGAGTTTTCTTGCGGCTCTTCCATCCGAACTTGCCGGCGGCTGCTTCGAGCACGTTGCGCAGGCGCTCATTCTTGGCGTTCTTCAGCCGGAACTCAAGCGGGTCCATCGGAATGGAATGGGCCAGCTCATCCATGTAGGATTCGCGCACGAAATGATTGGCGGTGCCGGCGAGGCCGCGGTATGAGCCCTGCCGCAGCGGCGTCTTGGTTTGGTGTACCTGCTCCTTCTTGGCGGGCACATCGTAGGGCGTCTGCAAACCGGAAGGTCCCGAGTTGTAGTTGTGGAACTCCCACTCAAGCAGTGTGCCATCGGGGTTCACTTTGCCGCTGACTTCGATCAGCCCGCCGGGACGGAAGTAGGCCCAGGTCATCTCCTCTTCGCGCGTCCAGTTGCGCTTCACGGGCGCGGCGGCGGCCTTGGCGAGGCGGGCCGCTTCGTAGGCGGCTTCGCCGTTGTGCTTGCCGCCGTAACCGGAACCGGTGTCCGGCATATACACATGGACGTCGTCTTCGGCCATATTGAAATGGCCCGCCAACTCGCTGCGCACGCCGAAGGGCCGCTGGGTGCCAGTCCAGACGGTGAGCTTGTCACCGGCCCATTGCGCCACCGCCGCGCGCGGCTCAAGCGGCACATGCGCGATGTAGGCCACCGTGTAGGCGGTCAGGTTAGGAGTCGACACGGCGTCGCGGCTGTTCTTTCTGAAATACGCGAAGACGTCTTTGCTGGAAGCTTCCGCGGCAAGCGGCTTCCAATCCGCCTTTAGCGCCACCACGGCTTTTTCGGCGGTGAAGGGGTCGGACGCCGCGACTCCCACAAAATCGCCGTCATGTACCACCTTCACGCCAGGCATGGCCTCAGAAGCCGAGCTATCAAGCGACGCCAGGGTGGCGCCGAACGACGGCGGATACAGCACCTTGCCGTAGAGCGTGCCCTTGGGGCTCACGTCATACGCGTACTTGTGCGCGCCAGTGACCATCTCGCGCCCGTTGACTCTCGGAATGGAGTGGCCAGCCACCTTCCACTCCGCGGCGGGCGCCAGCGCCATGCTCGTGGGGATAATCTTGGTCAGCTTCTGCCCGTTGGTGATCTCGCCGAAGCCGGCGGTATGGCTGCCGGCGGTGACCTTGCCATCGGCCACCTGCACGGAGGCGCGTTCCACCATCCACTTCTGGGACGCCAGGTCCACCAGCGTCTCCCGCGCCGCGGCGGCCGCCCGCCGGATCACCGGCCACATCTGCGGGGTGGTCTGGCTGCCGAAAGTACCCATGTCGAACGGCGTGAGATCAGTGTCGCCCATCACCATGCGGATGTTGGCCACGGGCGCGCGCAGCTCCTCCGCTACCGCTTGCGTCAGCGAGGTGCGCGCATTCTGCCCCACTTCCACCTTGCCGGTGTAGACCGTCACGAGTCCGGTCTCACCGATGTGCAGCCAGGCGCTGAGGTTCTGGGGCGCCGGCTCGCGCATGCCGCGGCGCTGCCCGCCGCCGGTTTCCTGCGCGTCCGAATCGTCGGCGATCAGCACCACGATACCGCCGCCCAACACCGCGAAGAAATCGCGCCGTCTCATGCCCGACCTCCGTTCTTCGACGCCATTTGAATGGCGCGCACCACCCGCCCATATGTGCCGCAGCGGCAAATGTGCCCGTTCATACCGCTGACGATGTCGGCATCGCTTGGGTGCGGCGTGCGTTCGAGCAGCGCCACGGCGCCGAGGATCATCCCCGGCGTGCACCAGCCGCACTGCATGGCGTCGGCTTCGAGAAAGGCTTCCTGCACGGCATGCAGCTTGCCGTTCGGCGCCAGGCCCTCGATGGTGGTGATGCGTTTGCCCGCCACGGTTCCGACTTTGGTGAGGCACGACTTGGTGGCCGTGCCCTCGATCAGAACCGTGCAGGCCGCGCACTGCCCTTCGCCGCAGCCATACTTCGTGCCAGTCAGTTCGAGATCGTCGCGCAGGACGCTCAACAAAGTGCGGTCCGGATCGGCATCGATCTCGCGGCGCGTTCCGTTCACATGGATTTCGGTGACCCTTGCCATACGCCTATTGTGGACCAAAACCGGATCCTGGGATGAACGGCTTCTAACATTAACTTGAATTCAGAGTCGCAACTCAGGGCCGCGCGGCGCGTTTTACGCCATAGGAGGTAAGAACAATGAAAAGGAAATTGCTGGCCACGGGATTTGTGATGATTGGCACTCTGTTGAGCGCCTGCGCCGCCACCGCGCTACGGCGTGGTAGGAGTGGCGCCGGGCCCCGGCTATATGTGGGCCGAAGGCTTCTGGGATTGGCGCGGCGGTAACTACGTTTGGGCGCCGGGCCGCTGGATGCGCCCGCCGCACCCGCGCGCGGTCTGGGTTCCCGGCGTCTGGGAGCAATCGAGCCGCGGGTATGCTTTCCGCCGCGGCCACTGGCGGTAGGCGAACGATGGGGCGGCGCGGTTCGCCGCCCCACCGCGCGGCGTTACTTTTTCCGCACGTCCAGCTCTACTGGCCGCGCGACGGAGCTCACTTCCGGATCGTAGTATTCATAGGCCCGCGACGCGAAGGTTCGCGTCCGAATCGGATACTTGGCGCGCAGCCGGAACTTCACCGTGACGGTATCGCCCGCGGGGATGGAATCGAAATATAGAATCGCCTGCGTGGCCGTCAGGCTGAACTTTTCGAGCTTACCGCCTTTGCGGCCGGCGGTCTTCTCCACCATATCCTGCAGGTCTTCGCTGAGGAGGTCGAAGCCGGGCGGAATCCCCAGATCCACCATCACCATATTGGCGGATTTCTTCAAGTTGTTCTTCACTGTTGCGGTGGCGGTGGCGATGTCGTCCTGCGCGAGTTGCGTGCGGTCGTAGGCCACGCCGATGGAAAGCGGCTCGCTCGCCGGACGCTCGTTCCACGGAGTGAAGTAGCGGCCCACTACCTGGTAGGCCAGGCCGCCCTTCCCGTCAAAATGGAGCGACACGGTGCTGGCTTTGCCGGCATCGGCGATGGGAAAGACGAACTGGTGGAAGAGATCATTGTTATCCGCGGTCAGGGTCAGATGTTCCACCGGTTTGCCATTGAGCGAAATTTCCACGGTGCCGCGCACATCCGCGGACCCCTTTTCGGTGGAGAGCAGCAGGGCCCGTAGCGCCATGATGGTGGCCTGGGTGGTGCGCCACGCGCCGGTCGAATCTTTCTTCGCGGCGATGTAAGTCAGCGCCTTGCCGGCGGTAGCAGAGGCTTCGCCGGCTTTCAGCAGCGCCTGCACGGCCAGCCCGGTGGTTTCGACGGCCGCGCTGGAGCCGGTGGAATACACGCTGGTCTCCTGGGCGTCCCACCAAGCCTGGTCGTCTTTTTCAGTGCGGGCATCGAGCAGCAGGCCGATCGCCCGGTGGGTGAACGCGCGGTCCTTGCCGTAGTCGGCGGCGAAATTCGCCAGCACCGCCAGCGTGTAGGCGTCCATGTTTCCGCTCATGTGGTTCTCCACGAACTGCCTTGCCTTTTCGACGGCGGGGCCCTGGTAACCAGTATTCTCGAGCGACCACGCCAGGTATGCGGTGATGCGCAGCACGTCGGAATTGTAGCGGTTGGTGGCGCCTTCGTTGATGAAGGACGTGTCGGGTTTCCAGCTTCCGTCGCCCTGCTGTTGCGCGGCCAGCCACTGCTGGGTTCGCTGGAGGAGCTTGGGGTCCACGTCATACACCTTGCTCATATCGGAGAACTCCATCAGCCCATAGGCAGTCAGGATCTTGTTGGCGGGCGCCTGGCCGAACCACGAAAAACCGCCGCCCGCCACTTCGAAAGTCAGCAGCCGCTGGTAGCCGTTGGCGATGAAGCCCTCGGCTTTGGCGTGCACTTCGGGGGTCAGCTTCTTGGTGCGCTTCATATAATCGAGCGCCAGGACGTTGGGGTAAGTGCTGGAGGAAGTCTGTTCGAAGCAGCCGCCGGGCATGCGCAGAATGCTGTCCATGCCTTCGATTACCTGACTGAGCGGCCCCGGATAGAGCCGCACAAAGATCTTGCTGGCTTCGGCGATGGAAGCCGCCGGGAAACTGACCTGGTGCTCCACGGAGGTTTCGAGCTTCCCGTTGAAGACGCTGTTCTGCTCGCGCCCATTGGGCACCACTTCGATCTCGCGCACCACGATATCGGCGCGGTTGCCTCCGCCCGCCATGCGCGCAGTGAGCGTGAGTTTGAATTTGCCGATGCGGTCGGCCTGCAGAGTAAACTGCGACCCGCCCACGCGGCCCGATTCCACTGTTAGGCGCTTGTCCGGAACATCCTCTACCAGACGAAACCAGTCTTCGGCTTTCAGTTGCAGGCTGACGTCGCCGCTCCCGCCTGAGTAGTTGTAAACGGCTACCGGAATGGATACGCGGTCGCCCTGCGTGAGCGTCACGGGCAGGTCGAGTTCAGTGAAGAAATCCTGGAAGACCTTGATGCTGGACGTGCCGCTACCCAGAGCGCCGTGCGGCGTGGAAGCGACCAGGGCCATGCGCCAGGTGGTGATGGAATCGGCCATCGGGAGGGAAATGCTGGCGGCGCCGTGCTGGTCGGTGATGATTTCGGGATTGATGTAGAGAGCCTCCGGGAAGTAAGAGCGCACGCGTGGCGCGGATGGGCTGGCGCTCAACCTGTACACCCCGCCGCCGACTCCGCTGCCCGAGCCCGAACCAATCCCCCCGCCCGAGCCGGAGCCAACACCGAAGGCGCGGGTTGTAGCGAACATAGCCGGCGCGCCCGCCATCACTTCAACGGTTGCGTCCTTCTTGAAAGCAAGCGCCCCAGTTACAACAAGCGCGTCTGACTCAAATCCGGCGCCATCCTTTACGGCGACGATCCCCTCCGGCGCACTTCTGAGGACGACAGAGAGGACCGCGCGATCACGCACGGCCAGCGCGACTTCTTTCGATACTCTCTCCGGGCCCATCTGGACTTCCACCTGGTACTTGCCCGCCGGCAAGGCCGCCAGACTAAACTGTCCCTCGGCATTCACATGGGCCGTGCGCGTCTGTCCGTTATGGACCGCACGCACCGTGACCGCCGCACCTTCCACGGCGCCGCCACGCTGATCCACCACCGTTCCGGACATAGCCGAAGTGCCATTATAGGGGCCGCGGTCGTGCTCCAGGTTTACATAAATGGTGCTGGGGCCGGTGCTTGGGCCCCCCACGATCTTGCGCGTGCGAACTTCCACGTAGGTAGTCAAATCGTCCGCGGTATTGAAGCGCTTGTCCAGGCCTGCGCTGCGGACCATGTATACATTGCCCGGATTCCACCCGGCATGTTCGAATTTCAAGTTGTTGCCCCAAGCGTCGCGCACCGCCGGTCCGGCAGCTTTCGTCAGATCGCCGCCGCTCTCCACGTAAGCATGGCCCAAGTCCGCCGAAAGCCGGCCGACCTGCGCCACAAACTGAGTGCGGTAGCGGTTAAGGTACTCGTAGTATTTGGTCTGTGGGATGCTCCGCCCGAAGTCGGTCTCAAACCTGTTGTTATTGACCATCTCCGTCGCCGCGAACAAGGCTCGCGCCGCGAGCTCGCGCTGCGCCGCCTGCGGCAAGGGAACCGGCTCGGTGATCTGCGGCATGCCGATGGAGTGGATCTCATACCGCGGCTTCATGACCTCCTGCTCCAGGTAGAAAAAGACTTTGGCGAAGCCCGGCTGCTTTTCCGCCAGCGCAAACACGGCCTCATCCACCACCTGGACGCCGAGGGCGGCCTGCACTCCTTCGCCGCGCGCGTTGGTCACGCGGAAGCGGATGCGCGCATCGTCGCCCGGTTTGTAGGCCGCGGCGTCCGCGGTGGCTTCCACCTTGAGTTCGTCAGCCGGCTGCACGAAGACCAGGCGGTGGTCCGCCACGGGGCGGGCGTCTCCACCGAACAGATAGGCGTCGCAGTCGAGCGCACCAGCAAGATCGGGCGTCGCCGTGAGCGTCAGCTCCGCCTGGCCGTTTACGATGTCCACGTCGCGCGTCAGCACGGTCTGCCCTTCCTTCACTACATCCACGTATGCCGTGCCACGCTCCCTGGTGGAGAAGACGCGGAAGTCCATCCGATCTCCGGCGCGATAGACCGCCCGTTCGGTGCGCAGAAGAATCTGGTCGGCGCCGCCGCGGGACTGCACGGTGACGGAACTCACGGCATGGTTGCCTTCGCGGTCGGCGGCCTCGATTTCGAGCGTTTGGTTGCCCCCGGCGGCGGTCGGTAACAGCCGGATCACGGCGACGCCGCCATCGTCGGTAGTCACTTTCTGGTCCGGGCTGCCCGCTGCCTGCACTTTGATGTCAGTCCTGGCCGGCTGGCCATCGGGATAGGAAGTCAAAATGAAAACCTGATTCTCAACGCGCGGCACCATCAAGCCGCCCTCAGGCACCGCCGTGATAATCAGCGGCGCCTGGCTCACCACAATCGGTTCGCCGCGCGTCTCGGAGTGGCCGGCCGAGTCTTTCACCGTGGCCTCCACCAGCACTTTGGCCGCGCCCTGGGTCAACGTTCGCCCCGCGAAGTAAGCGGGAAGCGCAATATCGAAGCGATAAGCGCCATCGCGATCGGTCTTACCTTCCGCGCGCCCGGCGTCAAACATCGCCACGTCCATGCCCGTCGCCTTGACGGTGACCTGAGCCTCATCCACTGGCTTCCCAAAGAAGTAATTCGCGCGGACGGTTCCGGTGACGTGGTCGCCCGGCCGGTAGCCGTGCCGGGACTTGTTGTCCTGGCCCGCGAAGTCCACCGCCACTTTGAATTTCGGCAGCACATACCGCTCCACGTTCAGCGCCAGCTCCCGATCGCCGCCGCCGGTCATCACCACCCGCAGATGGTACGTCCCTAAGTTCACCTCGTCCGCCAGCCCGAATTCGGCCGACGCTAGTCCGAAGCGGTCGGTCTTGGCCGCCTTCTTAAAGACCTTGTTGCCCTTCGAATCCTCGAGTTCGAAGGTCAGATTGCGGTCCGAGGTAGCTTCGTGATTGGCGCGGTCGAGGACCAGAGCGCGCGCGTGGATGGTTTGACCCGGCTGATAGATGGGCTTCTCGGTAGTCAGTAGAATGGAGACCTTGTCCTCGATGCGCACCTGCTCGGTATACTCAGCCGTCCCAATTGGCGTCTCGACGACATAGTGCAGCGGATAATTCCCCACCAGACCAGCGGGCATTCGGAACTGCGCCTCGGTGGTCCCGTGCTGGTTGAGCCGCCCCGTGAAAAGCACGCGCGCCGGTTGCCCGGGCGCGGCCAAATCGATCTTCACCGACGCCGGCCCGGAAATCAGTTCGTTCTTGGCATCCGTTACGATCACACGCACCGCCGCTGCCCCGCCGGCCAGGTACGATTGCTGGCCCACGATGTGGACTGCCGGCCTCCGCAGGATTTCCGAGATCGAGTCCGTGCCCTCGATGGCGGCTTCCTGGGCCTCGCCGTACGAGAATCGGTAGCGCACGCGTTGCCACACGATGTCGTCGAGGGTCAATGCGTTGGGCAACTGGATGTCCGTGCGCCACGTGCCTTTGGCACCGTNNCATAAGGAATCGCGACGTGCAGAGCTCCCTGCGAGTAAGTCGCGGTCATCGCCGCACTGTTCGCTTGTGTTCCCTGGAAGGACTGAAGTAGCACCGCCGAAGCGATCAATAAGAAAAACCAGAAGTAAGTGGACTTACTAAGTCCGCGTTGGCTGTTCATCAGGTGCCTCCGTGTCGATACTCACGGCGCGCTAACTCAGCGCCGGGTTACAAGTGCCGAATACGCACAACTGTGCCATCCGGTCCCGTAACCCAAGGGCCAGTCGCGAACGCCTATACACTTCCGGAATGCCGCCAGAGTGCGGTTCCTTTCATGCGATTCTTGTGCGCAGGCGAGCGGACGTCCGGTGTACCATGAAAGCGGCACCCACCTCATGCACACCAACCGCCTGGCCCACGAAAAGAGTCCTTATCTGCTCCAACACGCCCACAACCCCGTGGACTGGTACCCATGGGGTCCGGAGGCCTTCGAAAAGGCCCGGCGCGAGAACAAGCCGATTTTCCTTTCNNGGATTATGTCTCGATCAAGGTGGACCGAGAAGAGCGCCCCGACGTCGACCGCATCTATATGACCTTCGTCCAATCCACCACCGGCGGCGGTGGGTGGCCGATGTCCGTCTGGCTAACCCCGGATCTCCAACCCTTCTTTGGCGGCACTTACTTCCCGCCGGAGAACCGCTACGGCCATCCGGGTTTGGCATCGGTCCTTACTCAGGTCTCGAGCGCCTGGCAATCGCAACACGACCAGATCGTCGATTCCGCGCGCGACATCATGGTCCAGCTCGAAAAGCATGTGACTGTCGCGCCCGGCCGCACCGGTCCGACCGAGATGGACCACGCCATCCTCGACACCGGCTATTTCGCGTTCCGGCGCACCTTCGACAGCCAACTCGGCGGTTTCGGCGGCGCGCCCAAATTCCCGCGGCCGTCCGTGTTCCAGTTTCTGTTCCGCTACCACGCCCGCACGCATAGCGAAGAGGCGCGCGACATGGTGCTGCTCACGCTGCGCGAAATGACCAAAGGCGGNNGCCGATACGGCCCGCCGCATCTTCGATTACGTGCTCCGCGACATGACCGACGCGGGAGGCGGCTTCTACTCCGCGGAAGATGCCGATAGCGCCGCCGACGCCGCGCAGCCCACCGTCAAGAGCGAAGGGGCCTTCTATATCTGGAGCGCCGCCGAGATTCGCGCGCTGCTCGATCCGCAGACGGCCGAGTGGTTCTTCCACCGTTACGGCGTCTCCGAGGATGGCAACGTCGCAAACGATCCGCACGGCGAATTCGGCGGTCGCAACATTCTGTATCAGGCCAATGAAGTGGAAGACACTGCGCTGCACTTCGAGCGGCCGGTGGAGGAAGTTCGTGCGGCGCTTGACAGCGCCGTCCAGACGATGCTCGAGGCGCGCGCCAAGCGGGTGCGCCCGCATCTGGACGACAAGGTTCTCACTTCCTGGAACGGGCTGATGATTTCCGCGTTTGCCCTGGGAGGCGCCGCGCTCGACGAGCCGCGCTACGCCGAGGCCGCGCGCCGCGCCGCGGAGTTTCTGATCGCGAGCGCCTGGGACGCCGCGACCGGAGTTCTGTTGCGACGCTACCGCCAGGGCGAATCGGCCATCCCCGGATTCCTCGACGACTACGCGCTTTTCACCCAAGGCCTGCTCGACCTCTACGAGGCCCAATTCGACCGCCGCCACCTGGAACTGGCCATCCGCCTCACCGAACAGATGCGCGAACGCTTCGAAGACCGCGCGGTGGGCGCCTTCTTCAGCACCGCGGCGGGTGACTCCAGCCTGGTGCTCCGCGTGAAAGAGGATTACGACGGCGCCGAACCCTCCGGGAATTCGGTGGCCATCCTGAACCTGCTGCGGCTGGCCCAGATCACGAACCGCGCCGAATTCCGCGAGTCGGCCGAGTTGGCCGTCAAGGCATTCATTCCGAGACTGGCCAACGTGCCGGCGGCGCTACCCCAGATGCTGGCGGCTTGCGAATTCCTGCTGGGCGACGCCCGCCAGATTATCCTGGTGGGCGAGCGCGGCGCCGAAGACACGCATGCCCTCCTGCGCGAGTTGCACACCCGCTTCATCCCCAACCGCATCCTGCTGCTGGTGGATTCGGCCGAAACCCGTGGCGCGCTGGCGGCCGGCATCCCGGCCATCGAAGAGATGCACAAGCTCGACGGCTGTGCCGCCGCGTACATTTGCCGCGATTATACCTGCCAATTACCCGTTTCGAAGGCGGCCCGTCTGGGGGAGTTGGTACAATACTAAATTCACCGTAAAAATTTGGAGGAACCATGGAAAGACCAGGAGCAACAACCCTGAAAGGCAACCCGTTCACGCTGATCGGCCCGGAGCTCAAAGCCGGCGACGCAGCGCCCGACTTCCACCTTGTGGACACCAGCCTCAAGCCCGTCACTTTGAAGGACACCGGCGGGCACGTGCGCCTTATCAGTGTGGTGCCCTCGCTCGATACGCCCGTATGCGACGCGCAGACCAAGCGCTTCAACGAAGAGGCCGCCAGCCTTCCCAACGTCGATATCATCACTGTCAGCATGGACCTTCCGTTCGCGCAGAAGCGCTGGTGCGGGGCGTTCGGCGTCGACAAAGTCAAGATGCTCTCGGATCACATGGACGGATCCTTCGGTTCCAACTACGGCACCCTGATCAAGGAATTGCGCATTGAAAGCCGCGCCATCTTCGTGGTGGACACACACAACAAGATTCGCCATGCCGAATATGTAAAGGAAGCGGCGGATTTCCCGAACTACGAAGCGGCGCTGTCCGCTGCACGCAACGCCGGCGCCGCCACGGCCTGAGTGGCAGAGGTTCGACTGAGTTCCACCCGACCACCTCCGCCTGCGACCGACGGGGCACTCGCCCGTGCGGTGGAGAGTCCCTTGGTGCGCGGCGGCCTGACGCTGGTGCTGGGCGTGCTGACCGGCAACATTCTGGGCTTCGGCCGCGTGGCCCTCACCGCGTCTTTCCTGGGGACACAGAGCCAGGCAGATTCGCTGGCCGTGGCCATGGGCCCGATGGACACGCTCAATTCGGTGATGATCAACAGCGTGGTCTTCGCCTTCGTGCCCATGCTCACGGCCTGTGCCGGCGCGGAACGCACGGCGCTCTTTCTCAAGCTGAACCGCTGCCTGGTGTGGGTGTTCACGGCTGTGGCCGCAGCCGTCATCCTGGGCGCGCCGTGGCTGATGCGGGCGCTCGCGCCGGGCATCGATCCCCGGTTTTTCCCCGCGGCCGTCACCAACCTGCGCATCCTCTCGCTCTCCACCATCGCGGGCGGNNGCGCTCAACGTGTTCACCATCATCGGGGCCCTGAGCCTATGGAAACTGCTGGGCGTCTACGCATTCGCCGTCGGATACACGGCCGGCGCCTGGGCGCAGTTCGCGATTGTCTGGTTCGCCGCGCGCTCCGGCCTCGACACGGCCGCCGCGCCCGGCAGCGCCATCCACTGGCGAGAGATCCTGGCCAAGCCGTCATTCTTCGTGGTGTACGCCGCCGGCCTCGGCCTCAACATCACCTTCACGCGAGCCTATGCCACCCACGCCGGACCGGGCGTGGCAGCGGCGCTCGATTACTGCATGCGCGGCGTGGGTGTTCCGCTGGCGATCCTGGTGAATCCCATCTCCAATTCGCTGCTGCCGGAGATCGCGCGGCTGCGCAGCCTGTTCCGGGTGCGCGATGCCTTCCGATTGATCGACCGCACGACGGCGCTCGCGGCGCTGGCGGCCGTGGGCGGCTGCGCCTTCGCCCTGATCTTCCGTCAGCCCGCCATCTCCCTGTTCTTCCAGCACGGAAAATTCACCGCGGAATCCACTCGTATGGTCTCGGCGGTCTTTCTCGGCCTCGGCCCGAGCCTGGTGGGTTGGAGCCTGATCGAGATCGATTCGCGTTCCCTGTTCGCGCTCGACCGTCCGTGGCCGCCGGTGATCGCGGCCTGGATCCCGCTTCTCTTCAATGTGAGCCTGACGCTGTGGATGCACTCGTACTCACCGCAACTGGTGGGCGTTGGCGCGTCACTCGGCCTGCTGGCGGGCTTCGCGGTGCTGTTTGTGACGGGCCACGCGCAAAGGCGCCGGTGGGTGGAGCAAGGCTAACAGCGCTTCGTCCGTAAGCGCAGGCTTCGGGGAGAACTGAACGAACGAAGTCCGCGAGGGCGATTGTGAACTACAGCTTCGAAAGATCGCTCACCAAATTATAAGTAAACCACCCCTGACCAGTTATGAAGAGCTGAGGCTTGGCGCTAGCAGCATCTCGAATAACGCCGATACCGTCTTTAAATGGCTCAAGGGAAATGATTTTCGAGTACGGAAGCCGTAAGCTCTTTCTTGGCCCCGCAAAGTAGATGTTCTTGTTGGTCGTGAACATCCAGCCGGTGTCTATGAGGACAGTCTCAGTACGCTCCACAGCATTCCCCTTAAAGGCACTGCTGCGAAGATAGACACCCTTCATAACGCGAACACTTACGCCTTGCGAACCGCCTACAAACTCTCGACGTACCTTGTCCTCAAGGTACCTGGTGCCCGCAAAACCCCAGACAACCTGTTCGCCTTTTTGAAGGTTGACCGGCAGGTTCCCGGTAATAGAATACCGTTTCGGTATTATGCCACCGCTAAGATCTCGCAGTACCGCGCTTTGAACGAGCTTCGTGTGCGCACCGCTTTGATCCAGATCGGCTGCCGTGAGAGCAAACCGTGTCTTGAACGCAACAAGGCGGGCTTCTTCTGCTGGGCCGATAAGTCCGTTTTCAAGTAGCTGATTGACGGAAGCCTCCCAGCCATTTACGAGAAGTGCCTTTCGCTCCGTAGTCGGAACGAATGAAGATTGCTCGATCGCACAAATCGCATTCTCCAGCTCGTCAAAGTCCCCCGGCCCCCTAATCACCTGCGAAACTTCAACCGAAATACGCTGCTTCCCGTCTTGGATTAGGCCCTCGCGCTCCAGGAACTTTGCCTCGCATTCGTCGTGTTTGCCGCGAAATAATCCGGCAGGTTTCCCACAGTACTTACAGTTTCCCAAAGCCGCCTCCATCGAAGGATCGCACGTCGTGACCTAAAATGTCTCGGCTTCTCCGAGAATCCTCGTCCAGACATTCAGGCAATTGACATGCTTGGCGGAGAGATCCTATTCTATCAACGTTTGCGCACTATCTACGGTCTGAAGACCGGCCCTCATTTGGGGCGACAGGGGACGGACGCATTCTTCTGAACCAGGCTCGCAACGCGCTAGCGCCCGCCGCTTACGTCTTCGCCACCGGCTTCCAGGCCAGTAGCGCGATGACGATCGTCAGCGCCTGCACGGTGGCCACTAGCGCGACACAGGCCGGCCAACCGCCGCGGCTCCAAAAGATCCCGGACAGCGCCGAGCCCGCGCTGCCGCCGACGTAGTAGAACATTACGTACAGGCCGACAGCGGCGGCGCGCGATTCCTTAGCCGCGATTCCGATGTAGCTCGAGGCCGAAGAGTGGCCGACCCAGACGCCGCTTGAACAGAGCGCCAGTCCCAGGATCACGGCGGGCAGGCTCGGCACGAGCGTCAGCACCATGCCGAGGATGCCGAAGGCGAAAGCCAGCGCCAGCGTGTAGCGGTGGCCGATGCGGTCGATCCAGCGGCCCGCCACCGGGGTGACGAAAGCGCCCACCAGGTAGACCGTGAACAGCAGGCCCAGCGCGGCGGTGCCGAGGCGGAACGGCGGCGCGGCCAGGTAGAAGTTGACGTAGTTGAAGGTGGCGAGCAACGTGAACAGGGCGCAGAAGCCCACCGTGTAAGTGGCCAGCAGGCGCGGGTTGCGCAGGTGACGCCACATGGCGGCGGCGGTGGAACCGTGGGTGTGCTGGCGCGCCGGGTGGCGGCCGGCGGGCAGCCAGACCCAAATGGCCAGGCCGCCGAGCGCGTTGAGCACGCCGAGCGAGATGAAAGCCCAGTGCCACGAGAACTCCGACGCCGCCAGCGCCGCCACCATGCGGCCCGCAAATCCGCCCATCACCGTGCCGCCCACATAACTCGCCATGGCCGCGCCGGCGCCCTGGTCCCACTCCTCCGTGATGTAGGCGATGGTGACGGCGAAAATCCCCGGCGTCAGGACACCCTGCCAGAAGCGCCAGAAGAGAAGCTGGGGCAGGCTCGTGGAGGCGCCGGCAAGGAGCGTGGGCACGGCCAGCAGGAAGGCCGCCGTGACGATCACGCTCTTGCGGCCGAAGCGGTCGGCAATCGCGCCGGTGAGCGGCGCCGTGATGGCGACGGCGATGGTCGACACTGTGACCACCCAGCCGACCGCTGCGGCGGAGGCTCCGAAGGCTTTCGCCAGCAGCGGTAGGAGCGGCTGCGGCGCGAACAGGCTGAGAAATGCACAGAAGCCCGCCAGTACCACGGCGGCGGTCCGAGTGCGCGTGTGGGTGCGCGCCGCTGAGGCCGGCGCCGGTCCAGACATTCATTCCATTATGAATGGTGCGGCGGGTGCGTGCGCCGCAAACCTATTCGTCGCGCAGTGCGATCACCAGGTCCACGCGCGTGGTGCGGAGAGCGGGGATGTAGCTGGCCAAGAGCGCGGTGGCTGCCAGCAACAGCGCCACCAGGGAGAAAGTGACGCCGTCGGTCGAGCTCACTCCGAACAGCAGGCTACTCATCACGCGGGTCAGAGCCAGGGCCCCCGCCAAACCGAGGAGGATACCCGCGCCAGCCAGCGTCATGCCCCGGCGAACCACCAGGCCGAGAATGTTGCGGCGTTGCGCACCCAGCGCAATGCGCAGCCCGATATCGTGAGTACCCTGCGTAACCAGAACGGCTGCTGGAACGCGGCGCGAGCCCCAATATCCCCGATGGCGAAGGCTGGACCGCGGTACATCAAGCGGCGTCGCGCGGAAACGCCCGGATGCTGAGGGCCGTGCTGGATGCGGGCGGCGATTTGAAGAGGCGCGACCATCGGCACTCGACGGCCCTCGATGTGGCGCGGCTGATGAAACGGGAAAAACTGTTCGCCACGCTGTCCGTGTAGTAGACTGGCGGCTT
>PLZX01000206.1 GCA_003152325.1 Bryobacterales bacterium
ATATGGCCGCAAATAGGGCAAAGCAGGCCAATGAGATGAATAGGAATACCATATTCCTCCTCTCAGCCGGGAGTTTCCATTTTGGACTCCCGGGTCCTGTTCAGTATACCCCCAGCTGCCATCCTTAATGATCCGGCGAGTGGCATTCCTGCGAGCTGCCTTTTCTGCTCGCGAGCCGTCTTCGTCCCCGCAACGCGTACTTTTCGCCCTGCCGGAAAGACTCGGATCGGCGTGGCGTGTCGATCACGCACCAGCGCCGCATCGGGCCGTCACCAAGAAACGCTAGCGATAACCCCAGACAACGTCCCCTCAGAAAAACTGGCAACCCCGGTAGGGTCGGCGTACGATCAAGGTAAGGTTCGCGGATTCCGCTCCGAGGACTCCCCCCAGAGCCCAATGCGTAATCAAGAGGACAAGCGACTTCGCCGCCCACGGCCCGCGGCCTCAAGGTAGTCGGCCGCTCCGGCCAGGAGTACTTCCTGCTCGATCTCGATGACGTGCTGGCCTTCCAGGCCGAGCGCGAGATCGTCTGGATCATCACCGCCCGCCAGCGCTACATGGCCACCCAGACGCTCCGCGCCATCGACGAGCGCCTGCGCGGTTCGGTTTTTCACCGCGTCCACCGCAGTGCGCTCATCAACGTCAACCACGTCCGCAAAATGACTCCCCTCAGCAGCCAGCGCTGGCTGCTGACACTTTCCAACGCCCAGGAGTTTATCGTCAGCAAGCGCCTGGCCCGCAACGTGCGGCAAATGCTCCAGTGGTGAAGCTACCGCTTCCCGGCTACCTCTACCGCCCGCCGCGCCACCGCCAGGCTGAGGGAGCAGGAGTCGTGGTGGTTGCGGCAACTGGCTATCGTGCGCATGCAGTCGCAAGGACACCGCTGCACGTTGAGCCTTTTCAGCAAGGCCTCTTTCCTGTCCGCCGGCATGCCGCTCAGATCGACTCCCGGCAGTTCCGTGTAGAAGGGTTCGGGTGCCTCCGGTTTGGGATTCCTCCAAACTGTGGATTGGAGCACCAGGCAACTCCCTCCCACTACCAACGCCACCGAAAGCACCAACCGAATGGCCGCGCTGCGCGTCAGCCGCGCTCTCTCGCTCTTGCGCATCGTCCGTATAGTATGGGGTGTGGTGGCGTGCGCTGGTACGGCATTCTTGCTAGTGGGCGACTTATGGCAACCAGCGGGCGTTTTTTCGCGACCGGCGGACTCCGTTTCAGCCTTCCGCCCGCTTATAATGGTGTCCACGGTCATCCATGGTCACCGCCAGGCAGAGGGCTTTGCTCGTCCTGTTGTTAATGTGTGCTGTCGTTGGCGCACAAGCGGCTTCGTTCGTCGCTGCACAAACCCATGAGCATTCCCAACATTGCTGCGGCCTGTGCCACGTCGGTTCGCTGCCTTTCGTGCGGTCAGAAGTCTCTTCCGCTTTTGTCCCGGTCCTCTCCGTCGCCTGGATGGAGCAGTCTTGCGCCTTCGATTTCACCCACGACGTTCTCTTCGTCATTGGGCACTCGCGAGCACCTCCCGCCTAGTTCCTCACTTTTCTCTGCGGAGGTTCGGTCCCGGCCATAGGCCGTGTCCTGAGCCGTATTCGTACATCAAGAGGAACTACCAATGGAGGTATTATGCGTACCCGGCTCTTCGCGCCTGTGCTCTTGGGTCTGCTGTCGTCCCAGCTTCCCGCGCAGGACAATACGGAATTATTGAACAGAATGAAAGCTATGGAGGACCGCATCAAAACCCTGGAAGCGGAGGTGCAATCTCTCAAAGGACAGCCGGCTCCGGCCGCGCCCGCACAGCCGCTGGCGGCCGTTGCAACGCCAATGGCCCCCGCGCTGTCCATCCTTCAGGGGCCAAATCCGGTGACCCTGGGTGGCGCCGGTCCGGCGGCATCCAAAGCTTTGAACCCCGATATCAGCGTCATCGGCAACTTCGTCGGCGCCGCCGGCAATGGGGCCAATCGCAAGATCCCCGGCCTCGAAATGCACGAGAGTGAAGTCGGCTTCCAGGAAGTCATCGACCCCTACGCGCGCGCGGACTTCTTCATCAGCTTCGGCGAACAAGGCGTCAGCGTCGAGGAAGGCTACCTCACCTTCACCGCGCTCCCCTCCTCCCTCCAGCTCAAGGTCGGCAAGATGCGCGCCGCCTTCGGCAGGGTCAACACCTTGCATAATCACGTCCTGCCCTGGGTTGACCGGCCCCTCGTCAATCAGAACCTGGTGGGCGGTGAAGACGGCATCGACGACGCCGGCCTCTCGCTCAGCCGCATCCTGCCCGCTCCCAAGGGCATCTTCCTCGAAGGCGTGGCCCAGGTCTTCCGCGGCGACAGCACCAACGTCTTCCGCGCCGCCACCCGTTCCGACGTCTCCGCCATCGGCCATCTCCACGCTTACGCCGACCTCAGCGAGTCCACCAACATCGATATCGGCGGCTCCTACGCGCGTGGTCACAGCCCCTACGCCGATGGCCGCAATCAGCTCTTCGGCGCGGACCTCACTCTTCACTGGAAGCCCTTGCGCCGCGCCATCTATCACTCCTTCGTGGCCCGCAGTGAGCTTATCTGGGCGCGTACCGCGGTCAACACGACCACCACCGGATCTCCTTTCTTGCGCACCGCGCTTACCAAGCCATTCGGATTCTACGTCTCCGGCGACTACCAATTCGCCCGCCGCTGGTTCCTGGGTGGCCGCTTCGACCGCTCGCAGCGCGGCGCGTGCCTCCCTACCAACCCGGACACCGAACCCTGCAACTTGCCGCTGCCTTCCACTTCGCTGCTCCAGGATACCGGCGGCTCCCTCGTTCTGACGTACTGGCCCAGCGAGTTCAGCCAGATTCGCGGACAACTCCGCCGCTCCAGCTACGGCGAAGGTCTCACCGCCAACGAACTGATCTTCCAGTTCATGTTTTCCATGGGCGCTCACGGAGCGCACCCGTTCTAATCGAAAGGAACAACTCTTGTGATCGTACCTACCCGATTCCAAACATTCGTCGCCATCCTGTTGGCTGCGGCGGGCTCCCTCCACGCCGCCGCCAAACTCAACCTGGTGACCGCCACCCAGGATCTGGCTGCCATTGCCCGGGAAGTTGCCGGCGACAGAGTAAGCGTCGAGTCCATCGCCATGGGCTACCAGGACCCGCACTTCGTCGAGCCAAAGCCCAGTTTCGTCCTCAAGCTTATGAAGGCCGACCTCCTGGCGGTCGTCGGCCTGCAGCTCGAAATCGGCTGGTTGCCGCCGCTGCAAACCCAGAGCCGCAATGCCAAGATCCAGGTGGGTGGCACCGGCTATATGGATATGTCCCAGGTTGCTCAGATCCTGGAGATTCCCACCGGCCAGGTCACGCGCGCCATGGGAGACGTTCATCCCCTCGGCAATCCTCACTATTGGCTCGACCCCGATAACGGCCGCCGCATCGCCAAAGCTTTCGCCGATAAGTTCAGCCAGTTCGATGCCGCCGACGCCGCTTTCTTCGCCCAGCAATATGCCGACTTCGACAAACGCCTCACCGCCGCGGAGAAAAATTGGGAAGCCAAGCTGGCCCCTTATCGCGGCCGTAAAGTGATCACCTATCACCGCTCCTGGCCCAACTTCTGCGAACGCTTCGGCCTTCAGGTAGTGGACTACGTCGAACCCCGTCCCGGCATTCCGCCCACGCCCAGCCACACTCTCGAAGTTATCAACACCATGAAGCGCGACGGCATCAAGCTGATTCTGGTTGAACCTTACTTCGACCTGAAGACTCCGCAGGCTATCGCCCGCGATACGGGCGGCGAGGTCGCCCAGTTGATGCCCTCCGTCGGCGGCGTTAAGGAAATCACCACCTACTTCCAGTTATTCGATTACGATATCAATCTGCTGGTCAATCTCTTTCAGAAGGTGAAATAAGGACACACCAATGGGAATGTTTGCTTTCTTGCTGGCGCCTTTTATTGCCAGCCTCATCCTGACCGGCATCCATGCCTACCTGGGAGTCCACGTGGTGGAGCGCGGCGTGATCTTCGTGGACCTGTCACTGGCCCAGATAGCCGCACTGGGCACCACCATGGCCGTGCTGTACGGCTTAGAACCCCATGGCGTTCCGGCTTACATCGTCAGCCTGCTGTTCACCTTTATTGGCGCGGCTGTCTTCTCCACCGTGCGCAGCCGCCGTGTGCGCATCCCTCAGGAAGCCATCATCGGCATCTGCTACGCGGTCGCATCGGCCGCTGCCATCCTGGCCATGAGTAAGTCCACCGAGCAGACGGAGCATCTAAAAGAGATGCTGGTCGGCAACATCCTCGCGGTCTCCTGGTTCGAAGTCGCCAAGACCGCGATCCTCTATGGCGCGATCGGCTTGTTCCACTTCATCTTCCGCCGCAAGTTCCTGCTCATCTCGATGGACCCCGAAGCCGCCGAAAAGGAAGGCATCAGCATTCGCTTCTGGGACTTCCTGTTCTACGCCTCTTTCGGCTTCGTGGTCACGTCCTCGGTCGCCATCGCCGGCGTCCTGCTGGTGTTCTGCTACCTGATCGTGCCCTCGGTAGGCGCCATGCTCTTTGCCGATCGGATCGGTACTCGACTGGCCATCGGCTGGACCATGGGAACGCTGGTTTCAGCATTGGGCGTGTACCTCTCGTTGCAGATCGATTTGCCCACCGGCGCTACCATCATCTGCACATTCGCCCTGGTGCTAATGGCCATGGCTATAGTGCGGCTCTTCATGCGGAGGAGGGCCGCAGCGTAAGAATAGCGTCATCCGAATGGCCGCCCAAAGTGCGACCAGCGGCCGTTCTGACCCATGATCCCGTTCAACCAACCGCTGCTCATCAACATCCTCGGCCACGCCGCCGGTGCGTTGATCTTCGCCATTTTTCTCTTTCTGCTGTTCAGCGGGCGTGGATGGTCCGGTCTGCGCGGCCGCTATCTCTCCGGCCTGGCCGC
>PLZX01000055.1 GCA_003152325.1 Bryobacterales bacterium
GGTCGCCGGCGCCCCGCTGATTGTCGCCACGGGCCTGGGGGTAACGGGGCTGACCGTACTCGGCGTGAACATCGCCGGCATCGCCTTGGGCACGCTGTTGGCGCTTGTGCTCAACATGATCCTCTCCATCGGCGGCAAGCGGTAGCGCCGGCCCCATGGAATTGGCAGAAGATGGGAACCTCACTCGGAACCTTTGTCGAGCTGCTGCCCGAGCCGGTGCGTTAGCTGCTTCGGCTTGCTCCGAGCTTCAAAACGGTGCTAATGGCCTCCGGCGGAACACGCGGGTGCAGCCAGTCGAACGGCACGATGGAAACATCGATGAAACCAGCGGCGCGGAGCTGGCGCGCGAAGGCGCTTCGCCCGCAACTGTCCGGCCGGCGTGCCCCAGCCCCAGACCGCCTCCGTATCTGGGAGGGCGAGCCACTCGCCGTGTTTGATCTCGTGCTCTGCCCGGCTGGCCGTCTCCCTGAACTCGCGCATCAGATTATTTGTGTCCCCTATTCACCCGATCGGCCGTTTGACGGTTCCGAAACATCTGCCAATCTTAATCCGCAGTAAGCCAATGCACGTCATCCTCAACAACTCCCAGCCATGGCTGAACCGGTTAATGTTCGTGCTGCCGTATTGGCGCGCGAGATAACGAACCGGGACGTCCACAGAACCCAAGCCTAGGACGGCGGCAGGAAACAGCAATTCGAAGTCGCCGAAAGGATCGAAGTCCCCGAAGTCGCGCCGCCAAGCGCGCATCCGCTCATAATCGTGGCGGGCGAACAGCTTCGTGCCGCACAGCGAGTCGCTCAACCGGGTATCCAGCACCCAACTTAGCGCTTTGGCGAAGAATACGTTCCCCAGCCGATTCAGAAAGCGCATCGCCTCACCTTCCATAGGATAGATCAGGCGCGATCCGTTAATGAAATCGGCGTGCCCTTCGGAATACGCATTATAAAACCGGGTGAGCATCTCAGGCGGCATCGTGAGATCCGCATCCAGAATGGTCAGCAACGGCTGGGTGGCGTGCGCGAACCCCAACCGCACGGCATCCGCTTTTCCTTTGCCGCTTTGCTGAAAGGTTTTGATTTGAAAGCGTCCATCGTAAAGCTTGGCGACTCGCTGAATCTCTTCCCAGGTCCCGTCGGTAGAGTGCCCTTCCACGAAGATGATCTCTACGGGACCCCCCAGGGGCGGGAATCGCCGCAGGGCATCCTCAATATTCCCTTTCTCGTTCCGCGCGGGAATAACGCACGTAAGGCCGACGCCGGGCCGTGGCTTCACCGGACGAAGGGTGACTACATATGCCAGGCCCAGCCACCGAAGCAGAGGCACCAACGGCAAAAGCCGGTTAATTACTTCACCCAATCCGAAACAGCGCCAGGGGAAATACGCGCACGGGCGCTGCCGGACGATCTGCAACCCGGTAAGACGTGCCAGATTTTCGAGGTCCACCCGGGTAATAAACGTGCTCGGCACTGCTCCCCTTCGCAACCCCAAGAAATTCGCCAGGCGGTACAAGGAGCGGAGATAACTGTTGTAGAGGACAACCACCACGCGCGAGGTGTGAGACAAATGCTCCCGCAAATCCAGAAAGATCGCCTGGATATCGAAGTGGTGATTCAGCGTGCCATTGATGAGAACCGCGGTCCTTCGGTCTTCTTCCGCGGTCAAATCGGGCAGGCTCTCGCCCTCCAGGATCAGCTTCTTCTCCGGCGCGTCGATCAGCGCGAGCAGCAGGCCAGCGTCTTCCTGCCGGGGTTGCCATTGCAACAGGCTGTCGTAGTATTTGGTGAGAGCGGAGATTTCGTCCGCAATCAAGCGGTTGATATAGCGGGACAGCCTGCCAGGTCTTTTCCTTGGCGCGTCGCCCTGTGGGCCTAAGGCGTTAAGCTTCATGCGTGGGGCGGCGGGAACTCCATCCTCGTAACATAACCGATGATCAGACCGGATGCCATTCGACCGAAAGTCCGCCTCGACAAATTGACCGCGCACGCTCGAAAATCCACTTCACTCCGCTGAGTTCACCGGCAAAGGGATTGAATAGCCAGCTTTGCAGAACGGCGAACTGCTTGTCAAGGTCCGCTATCGACTGCGGTCGACCTGGCCCGACGACATCACCTGTTGGTAGGGCGTGATCGGCTTTGCATATTCGCGTTTGATCCTGCCCTCCATCCAAATACTGTTTGCGCGGGTTCATGTCCGCCTTTCATGGGTGTCATGTTTCGCGTCCGTGCGGGTTACATTTTCATTTGACCCAAACCGATTCCCTCCTGGTGACATTTTTAGGTGACTCAATTCGCCTGAAACAGAGAATCGCCAGGGGTATGATATACTGCTGTTTTCTTCTGTTTGTCCCGCGCGCACTCATTCTTATGTGGAACGGCGAGTACAGCTTCCTCATTCCGAACCTGATCCAGAAGGATTTTAAGATCCGGTACCGCAACATGTCGCTGGGGGTTTTCTGGTCGCTATTGAATCCGCTGGTGCTGATGGGGGTGCTGACGTTTGTTTTCACCAAGATCTTCGTCAATCATACAACTCCTCACTTCGCCGTATTCGTGCTGTGCGGGCTGGTGCCGTTTAACTTTTTTACCATCGCGTGGCTGTCGGGGACAACCTCGCTGGTGGACAACGCGGGGTTGATCAAACGGTTGGCGGTGCCGCGCGAGGTCATCCCGCTGGCGGCTGTGCTATCGAACTGCCTGCACCTGCTGATTCAGATCGCGCTGCTGTTCCTGTTCGTGTTCGCGTACGGCGGCAAGCCGAACCGGTACTGGGCCTGGCTGCCTTTTATCTGGGGAATGGAGATCGTGTTCGTATGCGGGATTTCGCTGATCACCGCGTCGTTGAACGTCTTTACCCGGGACATCCGTTACGTGGTGGAGTCGATCAACACGGTCCTGTTCTGGCTGGTTCCGATTTTCTACTCGTTTTCCATCATCCCGCCGGCGTACAAAGAGGTATACCAGTTAAATCCGGTGGCGGCGCTCGTGCTGGCGCTGCGGAGCATCCTGCTCGACGGCGCGCCGCCGGCGCCTTCGCTTCTGATCAAGCTGTCGGTTTCTTCTCTGGCGATGCTGGGGCTCGGCTTCCTTGTGTTCCGCCGGCTGAAGCCGGCGTTTTACGATTACCTGTAGACGGCGATGACGGCGATTGAGTTTAAGAACGTTTCGAAGTCCTTCCACTGGCATACCGGGCGGATGCTGCTGCGGCACCGTCTAGGGAACTGGCTGCGCAGGCAGCATAGGGAGCGGTTTTACGCCCTGAAGAACGTCTCGTTCGAACTGGAGAAAGGGGAGGGTCTAGCCGTGGTGGGGCCCAATGGGGCGGGAAAGAGCACCTTGCTCGGGCTGGTGGTGGGGCTGGCCACGCCCGACGCGGGCACCGTTACCGTGAACGGCCGGATCGCGGCGCTGCTGGAGTTGGGCTCGGGGTTCCATCCGGACCTGACGGGAGCCGAGAATGTCCGTGTCAACGCATCGCTCATGGGACTGAGCCGGCGCCGAACGGCGGAGCTGTTCGACCAGATTGTGGAATTCGCCGGCATCGGCGACTTCCTCGGCGAGCCGTTGCGTACCTATTCGACCGGGATGGCTATGCGCCTGGCGTTTTCGGTGGCCATCAACATAGATCCAGAGATCTTGATCATCGACGAAGTGCTGGCGGTGGGAGACCAGGCGTTCCAGGCCAAGTGTTTCGAGCGCATTCATCAGTTCCGTCACGCCGGCAAGACGCTGCTGTGCGTCTCACATGCGGCCGGCATGGTGCAGGAACTGTGCGACCGCGCCATCTGGCTGGATCACGGCCAGCTCATGATGAGCGGCCGGATCCGCGACGTGATTGAAGCTTATGAAGGCCATCGGAGTACCGAAGCGGCAATTCGGACAGCCACCTCATAAACCGTCGGAAACGACTTATTCCGAATTCGGTCGACCCGCGGACCCCTGCCCAGACCCAGAATAGCGCCGCGCCTAGTGTTTCCAGGGTGAAGAAATTGATCAAACTGCGAATTTGCCGCGAATGCTGGCACATCGCCTCATCAGGCCTTGCCAAGGCTCGTCAGCCTACAGTATTATCAATAGATTCCAGACACTTTTGGTCGGTTGGATGTAGCCTTGAGTTGCGGGCAGTGGTTGGCCGACTGGGTCGTACTCGACACCACCAAAGCCGAGCAGGAGTTTGGTTGGTTCCCGGCAATCGCTCTCCGCTCTGGTCCTGCTTCCGTTATCCGGAAAACCTTGTCGCGGCCGTCAAAGTACAATAGGGTTAGCATTCACGTTGTGAGGGACTGCACTTCGGCGCCGCGTTCCCCGAGTTTGGAACCGACGTCCCGAGAAGAGTTGGCTTCGGGTGGCGAATCATGAACGAACCGCCGTATGACAGCGCGTTTTTTGGGCAACATCTAGCCCGCAGCTTGACCTCCGCGCGCGCAGTGCTCCGCATGTTCTTCCAGTACCACAAGCCGGAGAGCATAGTGGACGTCGGTTGCGGGTTGGGCGCATGGCTGAAAGCAGCACAGGAACTGGGAGTTGCCGATGTCCTGGGCATCGACGGCGATTACGTCGACCGCGACACCTTGCTCATTCCGGAAGCTAGCTTCCATCCGGCCGATCTGCGGCGGCGCATCCTCCTCGACCGGCATTTTGACTTGGCGATCTCAGTGGAAGTTGCGGAGCATTTGCCCTATCATCGCTCCGAAACGTTCGTGAGAGACTTGACGGCATTGAGCGACGTGGTTCTCTTCTCCGCTGCCCTCCCATACCAAGGGGGAACGGAGCATATCAACGAGCAATGGCTGGAGTTTTGGGCCATCCTCTTCCAGCGACACGGTTATGTTCCCGTCGACTTTCTGCGCCGGCAGTTTTGGAAAGAGCAGGCCGTGGAATTCTGGTATTCACAGAATCTAATAGTATTCTGCACTGCGGACATCGCCGCCAAGACGTTTCCGAGCGAGTTTTTGGCTTTGGGTCGCCCCCTCAGCTATCCGCACCCGCTCACGTTTCTCGTGAACGTCGCGCGCTATCGTCCGCTGTCCGCAAGCGTGATGGATCTGGAATGCGAGGATTACCAGAACGTGCTGCGTAGCTATCAAGCAGGTGATAGCACGCTGCCGTTGATGCGAATGACGGACGCGACCAACGAAGCTGGTTCACCACTTTTCCCGGAATCGCGCACGCTGATCGTGGACGCACGCGCGGAGATGGCCGCACGAGATGCGGAGGTTGCGCGGCTAGCGGGAGAATTGGAGTCGGCGCGAAGCGAGGCGGGACGCTTAGCCGGATTGCTCGCAGCCCGGGACGCGGAGGTTGCGGCGTTAGC
>PLZX01000261.1 GCA_003152325.1 Bryobacterales bacterium
GCGACCCGGGGTGCAATTCCAGAAACGCCCGCAGTTCGCGCTCCGGTTTGTTAAGTTTGGCATCGCCAGCCTCCCCGCGGAGTTCCACCCGCAGCCGTTCCGATGGCGCGCGCAGCGGATCGCGCTCCATTTCCACCTGCTCGACCACGATGAAGCCCTTGCGCTCGAGCGAGCGCATGGCTTTATCGGCCAGCGGCAGCGCTTTGGCCAGATACGCCTGCGAGAGCGGCCGCTTTTCCAGCATGTGCAGGATCTGCGCCACCGGATCGTCGGGCGCGGCATCCAGCAGCAACTGGCGCGCCGCATCGCGCCCGGAGTCGGTCAGCGACCAGATCTTGCCGTGCCGCATCTCCGCCGCGAGCGGCAGCATCCCGCGCAACACATCGCCCAGCGGCGCGCAATAATAGCCCGCGATCCACCGTCCCAAGCCGAGCAATTCGGAATCCAGCACCGGGACCGCGTCGATCAGCCGCAGCGCCTCGCGCGTGGCCATCCCCGGCGGATCGTCGTGGCATCGCAGAATCACGCCCGTCATCTTCCGCGACCCAAACGGCACCACCAGCCGGCACCCCACCTGCACGCGGTGCCGCAGCGTCTCGGGCAGCGCGTAGGTGAACGGTTGATCGATGGGCACCGGCAAACTTACGTCGCAGTAAAGGTACGATCCCTCGGGCATGAAGCTTCAGGATAGCGAACCGCTACCCGGTGGCATAAACCGCGAAGCCGCTCTCGATACAATCAAAAGAAGGATTCCGCTTTGGAAAATAAAGAAATCGCGCGCGTGCTTTCCGAGACCGCCGACCTGATGGAGATCGCGGCGGAAGATTCCTTCCGCATCCGCAGTTACCGCAACGGAGCTACCGCCGTCGAAGGCTATCCGGAACGGATCGAAGACATCCTCGGGAATCCGGAGCGTAAGGTCACCGACATCCCCGGGATCGGCAAGGGTCTGGCCGCGGTGCTGGGCGAAATCGTGGACCACGGCTCCTGTGAGCGCCGCGACGCGCTGCTCGAAAAGTTTCCGCGCGCCACGCTGGAGTTTCTCAAGATTCAGGGGCTCGGCCCCAAGGGGATCGCACTCATCCTGGAGCACTACCGAATCACTTCCATCGACGATCTGGAGCGCCTCTGCCAGGAGCAGAAGCTGCGGGTGCTGCCGCGCATGGGCGCGAAGCTCGAAGAAAAGGTGCTGCGTTCCATCGCGCAATACCGGCAGCGCACCGGCCGCTTCCTGCTGAGTTACGCCGACGGCATGGCGCAGTCCCTGGCCGAAACGCTCTCGCAGGTGCCGGGTGTCGACGCCGTAACGCCCGCCGGCAGCCTGCGGCGCGGGCGGGAAACCGTGGGCGATCTCGACCTGCTCGTCACCGGTCCTTCCGCGCGCGATGCGCTCGATCGCTTCGTGGCCGATCCCCGCGTCCAGGAAGTGCTGGGCCACGGCGAGAACAAAGCCAGCGCCAAGGTGGGCCGTGACGGCCTGCAGGTGGACGTCCGCGCGCTCGCTCCGGAAAGCTTCGGCGCCGCCCTGCAATACTTCACCGGCAGCAAGGATCACAACGTCGCCATCCGCACCCGCGCCGTGAAGATGGGTTTCAAGCTCAGTGAATACGGCCTGTTCCGCGTGGAGGACGATGCCAAAGTGGCGGGCGCGACCGAAGCCGGCGTCTACGAAGCCCTGGGCCTGCCGTGGATTCCTCCGGAGTTGCGCGAGAACACCGGCGAAATCGAAGCTGCCGCCGAAGGCCGCCTGCCGGAGTTAGTGGAACTCGGCCAGATGCGCGGCGACCTCCACATGCACACCACCGAAACCGACGGCCGCGCCACGCTCCTGGAAATGGCCGAAGCCGCGCGCGCCCAAGGCTACGAATACATCGCTATCACGGATCACTCCAAGGCGCTCGCGATGGCAAACGGTCTCGACGAGAAGCGCGTGGTGGCCTTCGCGCGCCAGATGCGTGAGATCAACCACGAAGGCATTGGCATCCGCGTCTTCTCCGGCATCGAGTGCGACATTCTCAAAGACGGCGCCATGGACCTTGCCGACGACGCGCTCGCCGAGCTCGACCTCGTGATCGGCAGCGTCCACAGCCACATGAACCAGGAAGGCGCGGAGATGACCGACCGCCTGTTGCGCGCGCTCGAATGCCCGCACTTGCGGATCATGGGCCACCCCACCGGCCGCCTGCTGCTGGAACGCGATGCCTTTCCCTTCGATTTCGACCGCGTGGCCGCGGCAGCCGCCCGCCGCGGCGTGTGGCTCGAAATCAACGCCAGCCCCGAACGGCTGGATTTGCACGGCCCGCTCATCCGCGCCGCCAAAGCCAAGGGCGCCGCCTTCACCATTTCCACCGACGCGCACCATCCCAAGCACCTGACCCACATGCGCTATGGCGTCCTGACGGCGCGCCGCGGATGGCTGGGGCCTGCCGACATTCGGAACACATTGCCCGCCGATCAGTTCGCCGCCGCGCTGCGCACAAGACCATGAAAATTACTTCTTCCCGCGAAGTCTATCGATGCAGGATCTTCCACGTCACCGAAGACCGTGCCGTCGATCCCAAAACCGGATTCGAGATCAAGCGTTCGGTCGTACGCCACGGCGGCTCGGCCGTCATGATGGCCGTGGATGATCGGAAGCGTATCCTGCTGGTGCGGCAATACCGTCTGCCCGCCGCCAAGTACTTGTGGGAGCTGCCGGCCGGAACCGTGGACCCCGGCGAGAAGCCGTTGCAGACGGCCCGCCGCGAGCTGATTGAGGAGACCGGCTATCGCGCTCGCACCTGGCGCAAGCTGGCCTCGTTTTTCGTGAGCCCCGGTTACGTGGAGGAACGCATGACCATTTATCTGGCGACCGACCTCACCGCAGGCACAGCCACGCCCATGGACGACGAGCGCATCGAAGCCCGTTGGTTCACCACAGCGGAAATCGCCAAGCTGATCCGCGCAGGAGCCATCGTCGACGCCAAGACCATCATCGGCTTTTTTGCGTGGCGCAGCGGTTCCACGCGGTAGGATTGCGCTGCGAACTACGAAGACGTCGTTTTGGCCAGTGCCAGTTGGGTGTTGGCGTTGGCCCAGACGCCTTTTACGCTCTTGCCGGCCCCCGCAAACAGCCCAACTACGGCGATGGCGACGAAGGCCATCAGCAACGAGTACTCGATCAGGTCCTGGCCCTGTTCGTCGCGCCATATATTCACTAAAGAATTCATATTTGCCTTTTCGAGAGAGCGCTATCTCCCTCTACTCTTCGATGGTAAGTCCGGGCGCCGACTTGCCGCTATAGACCATTCGGCTAACAAGTACCGGGGGGTTAACTTCCGAATACGCGCCGATATCTGCCGGAAAGCTATTTCTTCTTTCCGGGCAGCCCCGCCGGGTTCTCGTGAGTGCGCTCGCGGAAGTTGCCGCGCAGACCCGCCGCCAGCGAGACCGCCGATTCTCCGAAGCGGTCGCGCATCCGGTCGGCCGCGGCCAGCGCTTGCTCCCATTTCTCGTGGCGGCCTTCGTCCATCAGGTCCAACTGCTCTTCGCCATCGGCCCATCCCGAAACGTGGACCCCCAGCAGCCTCACGGCTGCGCCCGCCTTCCAATTGCGGCGGAACAGTTCGCGAATTTCTGCGAACAGTTCCGTATCGAGTTGCGTGGCGCGCGCAACGGAATGCGCGCGGGTGATCGTGGAAAAATCCGAATACCGCAGCTTGAGCTGTACCGTGCGGGCGTGCAGGCCGTGTTCGCGCAAGCGGCGGCCTACCATCTCGCAGAGCCGCGCCAGGGTCGGCTCAATCTGCGCCATGTCCGCCGTGTCCTCGTTAAAGGTGTGCTCGTGGCTGATGGACTTCGGTCCCTCCTCGGCGCCGATCTCGCTGTCGAACCAGCCGCCCGAGTCCAGACCGCGCGACTTCCCAGCCAGCGCCATCCCCCACTTGCCGAAACGCTGTTCGAGGAATGCGTCATCCAGCCGCGCCAGGTCGCCCACCCTGCGGATGCCCAGCGTGTGCAGGTTTCTCTCGGTCACTTTCCCCACTCCCGGCACCTTGCGCACGTCAAGCGGCGCCAGAAACGCGGCCTCCTGGCCCGGAATCACCCACAGCACCCCGTTCGGTTTGGCCTGGTCGGAGCTGATCTTGGCGACCAGCCGCGACGCCGCAATCCCCACCGAGCAGTTCAGCTTCGTCTGGTCCTTCATCTTCTGGTGTAGCCGGTGGGCGGCGCGCAGGGGCGGCCCGTGCAGACGCTCGGTCCCGGTCATATCCAGATACGCCTCATCAATCGACGCCATCTCGACCAGCGGGGAAAAGCAGCGCAGCACGTCATATACCTGGTGGGAGCACTCCCGATACCGCTCCGGGTGGCCGTCCACGAAGATGGCTTGTGGACAAAGCTTATACGCCGTACGCAATGGCATGGCCGAATGCACGCCGAACGCCCGCGCGGCATACGACGCCGCCGAAACCACGCCGCGCTCGTTGGGCCGCCCGCCCACCACCACCGGCTTCCCCTTCAGCGATGGATCGAACAGCTCTTCCACCGACACGAAGAAGGCATCCATGTCGACATGGAAATACGTTTTCACTTTATGCCAGACCTTGCCCATACCTCACGGAAACACTGCGGTGCGGTTGACGGAACTTTCAGTACAATGTTACCCTGAACCTCTAAAAGCGCCGGGGTCCTTCCACAAAAAACATGGGTGATGCGCTCCACGCCTTGGGCCAAATACTGCTGAACGCCGTCCCGACGTTCCTGCTGGTGCTGCTGCTCCATTTCTATTTGAAGTACATGTTCTTCAAGCCGATGGAGAAGGTGCTGCACCAGCGTTACGAAGCCACGGAAGGCTCGCGCAAAATGGCCGAAGAGGCCATCGAGCGCGCTGCCGCGCGGACCGCGGAATACGAAGACGCGTTGCGCGCCGCCCGTTCCGAGGTTTATCAGTCCCAGGAAATATTGCATCAGCAGTTGCAGGAGCGCGAAACCGCCCAACTGACCACCGCCCGGCAAGCCGCCGAGACCGCGGTGCGCGAAGCGCGCGAACAACTGAGCCGCGACGTGGAACAGGCCAAAGCAACGCTTGGCCGCGAAAGCGACGCCCTGGCCAACGAGATCACCGAAGCCATCTTGCGGGGGAGTGCCGCGTGAGATCGCTCGCCCGGTTCGCCACGCTGCTTTGTTCGAGCGCCGTGCTGTGTCTGGCCGAAGGCGGCGAGGCGGGCGGCGGCAACCTGCAGGGTTGGAAGTGGGCCAACTTCCTGCTGCTGGCGGCCGGCATCGGCTACCTGATTGGGAAGAACGCCGGGCCCTTCTTTGCGGCGCGCTCGCAATCCATCTCTAAAGATATTTCCGAATCCGAGCAGATTCGCCGCGACGCCGAAGCCCGGGCGGCCGAGGTGGACCGGCGCCTCGCCAACCTGGGGGCGGACATCGCCGCGCTGCGCGCCGAATCGAAGCGGGAAGCGCAGTCCGAAACGGAGCGCCTGGCCGCTCACGCCACCGCCGAAATCGCTAAGATCCAGGCCCACGCCACGCACGAAATCGCAGCCGCCCAAAAAGCCGCCCGCATGGATCTGCGGCGCTATTCCGGGGAACTGGCGGTGCAACTGGCCGAACAGAAAATCCGCGCCCGCATGACTCCGGCCGCCCAGAATTACCTGGTACGCGGATTTGTGCGCGATCTCCAATGACCCTTTCCGCCGTAGCCTCGCGATACGCCAACGCCCTGGCCGATGTGGTGACTTCCGCGTCATCCCCCTTGCGGCCCGAAATCGCCCTCGCCGAATTGCAGGCTTTCGAGACGACCCTCCGAAATTCCCCCGAGCTGCAAAATGCGCTGGTCACCCCCGCGGTGCCGGCCAGCCGGAAAAAGGCCGTGGTCAGCCGGATCGCCGACACGCTCGAGCTTTCGCGCATCTCGCGCAATCTTCTCTTTGTTTTGATCGATCATCGCCGCATCGCCTCGCTCGCCGGCATCATCCAAACGTTTGAGGTGGTGCTCGATGAGCGCCTGGGCTTTGCCCGCGCGGAAGTCTCTTCCCCGCGCGAACTCACCGGCGAGCAGCGCACCGCGCTCAACAGCCGGCTGGAACAACTGACCGGCAAGCGTATCCGCATGCGCTTCGCGGTGGACGAATCTCTGATCGGCGGCGTGGTGGCCCGGATTGGTTCCACGGTCTACGACGGCTCGGTTCGCGGCGAACTGGCATCTCTCAAACGCCGCCTGTGTGCGGAAGGGTAATCGGAAGGATTTATGGCTCAAATTCGAGCGGACGAAATAACCAGCATTCTGCGCCAGGAGATCGAGAATTACGAGCGGGCGATCGATGTCACCGAAACCGGCTCGGTCATCTCCGTGGGCGATGGCATCGCCAGAATCCATGGCCTGGAGAGGGTCATGGCGGGCGAACTGATCGAGTTCCCGCACGATGTCGCGGGCATCGCCATGAACCTGGATGAAGACCAGGTGGGCGCGGTGCTGCTAGGCGACTTCGCCGAAATCAAAGAAGGCGACGAGGTTCGCCGGACGGGCCGCATTATGTCGGTGCCGGTGGGCGAGGCCTTGATCGGCCGCGTGGTCGACGCCCTCGGCAAACCCATCGACGGCAAAGGCCCCATCCTCACCAGCCAGTTCAATCCGGTGGAACGCCTGGCCCCCGGGGTGGTGGCGCGCCAGCCCGTGAAAGAGCCGATGCAGACCGGCATCAAGGCCATCGACGGCATGATCCCGATCGGCCGCGGCCAGCGCGAGCTNNGATCGCCAGACCGGCAAGACGGCCATCGCGCTCGACACCATCATTAATCAAAAGGGCGGCGACATGATTTGCATCTATGTCGCCATAGGCCAGAAGCGATCGACGGTGGCCCAGGTGGTGAAGACGCTGGAAGACTACGGCGCCATGGAATACACCATCGTGGTCTCGGCATCGGCCTCCGACCCCGCGCCCATGCAGTACCTGGCGCCCTTCTCCGGCTGTGCCATGGGCGAGTTCTTCCGCGACAGCAAGAAGCACGCGCTGTGCATCTACGACGATCTCTCCAAGCACGCCGCGGCGTACCGCGAAATCTCGCTGTTGCTCCGCCGCCCGCCCGGGCGCGAAGCCTACCCTGGCGACGTTTTCTACCTGCATAGCCGCCTGCTGGAGCGCGCCGCCAAGTTGAACAACGAGAACGGCGGCGGTTCGCTCACCGCCCTGCCTTTCATCGAAACCCAGGCGGGCGACGTTTCGGCGTATATTCCGACCAACGTCATTTCGATCACCGACGGCCAGATCTTCCTCGAATCCGATCTATTCAACTCCAATATCCGCCCGGCCATCAACGTCGGCATTTCGGTCAGCCGCGTGGGCGGCAACGCGCAGACCAAAGCCATGAAATCCATCGCTGGCGGCATGCGCCTGGATCTGGCGCAATACCGCGCACTGGCGGCCTTCGCGCAATTCGGCTCCGATCTCGATAAGGCGTCGCTCGATCAGCTCAACCGCGGCAGACACCTGGTAGAGATTCTGAAGCAGGGGCAATACCAGCCGCTGCCGATCGAAAAGCAGATCCTGATCATCTTTGCAGGCGTCAAAGGCCACCTGGACGATCTCCCGGTGGAGCAGTGCCGCAAGTTCGAAGAGGAGTTGTACCGTTTCGTCGACAACGCTCACCGCGCCCTGTTCGACGAGATCCGCACCAAGAAAGCTTTGGATGACGCGCTCACCGCCAAGGTGACTGAGGTCATCAAGGAATTCAAAGCCCGCTTCCTGGCGGAGAAGAAGTAAAAGAAGATGCCGAGCCTGATCGACATCCGGCGGCGCATCCGCTCGGTCAAGAACACGCAGCAGATCACCAAGGCCATGAAAATGGTCTCGGCGGCCAAGCTGCGCCGCGCTCAGGACCGCGTGATTTCGTCGCGCCCCTACGGAGCGCTGCTCCGCAAGGTGCTGGGCAACGTGGCCGCGGCGGCCGCCAACGATGAGCGGACATCCGGCCATCCGCTGCTGGCGCAGCGGCCCGAACAGCGCATCCTGCTGGTTCTGATCACCGGCGATAAGGGCCTGGCCGGCGCGTTCAATTCGAATCTGATTAAGGGCGCCCAGGCGTTTATGACCGAAAGGCCGGACGCTTCCGTGCAGTTGGAACTGATCGGCCGCAAGGGCCGCGATTTTTTCCGCAAGCGCAGCGCCTCGATCAGCGGTGAGCACGTCAACCTGGCCGCCAAAGTGATCTTCGACGATACCGCCGCCATCGCCCGCAAAGCGATGGAGCTTTACTGCAACGATGAGATCGACGCGGTCTGGCTGCTGTACAACGAGTTCAAGAGCGTGGTGGCGCAGAAAGTCGTGCTCTCGCGGGTGCTGCCGATTCAACTGCCCGAGCAGGCGTCGACGGTGGACTACATTTTCGAGCAGCCGCCCGCTGAGATGTTGGCCGCGCTGTTGCCGCGCTATATCGAAATGGAGTTTTACCGCGCGCTGCTGGAATCGGCCGCGGCCGAGCATGCCGCCCGCATGACCGCCATGGAAGCGGCCACCTCCAACGCCGGCGACATGATTGAGAAGCTGACTCTCTATATGAACCGCGTACGCCAGGCCAGCATCACCAAAGAAATTATCGAAGTGGTCAGCGGCGCCGCCGCCGCGGAGTGAGATAAAGATATGGCAACTACCAACGCATTGGTTATCGGCAAGGTCGTGCAGGTTTCCGGACCGGCCGTGGACTGCGAGTTCCCCGAGGGACAGATTCCCTTGATTTACACCGCCATCCGCGTGACCAGCGAGGGCTTCAAGTGCCCCGAACCCATCGACATCATCTGCGAAGTGCAGCAGCATATCGGCGAAGGGCGCGTGCGGACCGTGGCGCTGCAGCCCACCGAGGGCCTGGTGCGCGGCATGCAGGCCACCAGCCTGGGCCACCCGGTGGAAGTGCCGGTGGGCCCAGAGACGCTCGGCCGCGTCCTGAACGTGATCGGCCAGCCGGTGGATGAAATGGGCCCCGTCAACGCCAAGCTGCATTACCCCATTCATCGGCCGTCGCCTTCGTTCGAAGACCAGTCGACGCGCCTGGAGATGTTTGAGACCGGCATCAAAGTTATCGATCTGCTGGAACCCTACCTGCGCGGCGGCAAGATCGNNCGCGAAGGCAACGACCTGTGGCTCGAAATGCAGGAATCGGGCGTGATCGATCCGCACGACTACAAGAAATCCAAGTGCGCGCTGATCTACGGCCAGATGACCGAGCCGCCCGGGGCCCGTTTGCGCGTAGGCCTCACCGGCCTCACCGTGGCCGAGTATTTCCGCGACGAAGAAGGCCAGGACGTGCTGTTGTTCATCGACAACATTTTCCGCTTCACGCAGGCAGGATCGGAAGTTTCGGCGCTGCTGGGCCGCATGCCTTCGGCCGTGGGTTACCAGCCCAATCTGGCCACCGAAATGGGCGAATTGCAGGAGCGCATCACCTCCACCAAGAAGGGCTCCATCACGTCCGTACAGGCCATCTACGTGCCGGCCGACGATTACACCGACCCGGCCCCGGCCACGGCCTTCGCGCACCTGGACGCCACCACCAACCTTTCGCGCGACATCGCCTCGCTGGGCATTTATCCGGCCGTCGATCCGCTGGCTTCCACCTCCCGCATCCTCGACCCGCTGATTATCGGCGAGGACCACTACTCCGCCGCGCAGATGGTCAAGGGGATTCTGCAGCGCTACAAGGATCTGCAGGACATCATCGCGATTCTGGGCATCGACGAACTCTCCGACGAAGACAAGCTGGCCGTGGCGCGCGCCCGCAAGATCCAGAAATTCCTTTCGCAGCCCTTCCACGTGGCCGAGCAATTCACCGGCTACAAGGGCAAGTACGTGAAGCTGGCCGACACCGTGCGCGGCTTCCGGGAGATCGCCGAAGGCAAACACGACGGCGTGCCGGAGCAGGCGTTCTACATGCAGGGCACCATCGAAGAAGTGCTGGAAAAAGCCGAACAGATGAAGCAGGCGTAGCATGGCCGACTCACTCGAACTGGAAATCGCGACGCCCGACCGCCAGTTAGTGCGCGAGCAGGTTACCGACGTGCAGGTCCCCGGCAAGGATGGCTATCTGGGGATTCTCCCCGGCCACGCCGCGCTGCTGGGCCTGCTGGGCGCGGGGGCGTTGAGCTACGCGATAGGTGCCGGTCAGCGTCGCTATCTGGCGATTGACGGCGGTTTTCTCGAAGTGTTAGAGGACCACGTCCGCGTGCTGGCAGACTTAGCCGAGCGCGCCGAGGACATCGACGTGGACCGCGCNNTGGCGGCGGTGAACCGCGCGCAGGCACGGATCGACGCGGCGGAGCGGCGGTAGGCGGAAACCGGGATAGGCCTGCGCTAGCCTGCGGGTCAATCACGCCGGTTGCATTTGAAACGATAACGTCATATCTTAGTGACGCGACTGTAATGAAGAGGCGCGCCTGAGATGCGGCAAGTCAAAGCGATACCGGCGTGGATCTTTCTTGGGGCGGCTTGTGTTCCGCCCTGCCAGGCTCAACCAGCCGCGGCGCCGCGTCTCTCCCCGCCAGACGCGAGCGGCATAAGGTTGATCTCGTCCTACCGCGCGTATGCCCTCGATTTGAGCTCTTTCGTTCCGGTGCCCGACCACGTGGCGGGCGTGCTGCTGAAGGCCCGCATCAACGGTGGGCCGGCGCTTCGTTTGCTGCTCGACAGCGGGGCCGAGCGTATCGCCATTAACCGTAAGGTGGCCGCGAAATCGGCCCTCCGGCCGGTCTCGGACTTCCTTCTGGTTGGCGCGGGAGACTCGCCCACCAGAGCCGCGGAGACGGGCGTCGCGGAGAGGGTTGAGATCGGCCCGGTGTCGTTTGCGAATTGTCCGGTGGACGTGGTGCGTGGACGGGTCGCCGAGGGTATTGACGGCGTGATTCCCGTATCTCTGTTCGGCGGCTTTCTGGTGCGTCTCGACTTGCCAGCCGGAATCCTCGCGCTCACCCCGTATCCGGATGGCGCGCAGGCCCAGTCCGTGGGGCTCTTTCCCACCGTTTCCAATCGGAACCTGCTGCTGACGAAAGCGGTCTTGGACGGCGCCCGGGAAGGATACGTGTTGCTGGACACCGGCGCCGCCTACACCGGGATCTCTCCGCAGACGGCTCGGGCCTTGGGGAGTTTGCTGGTGGAGCCTCTTCACATGCAAGGCGCGACCGGCTGGGTTGTGGGCGAAATAATCGAGCAAGGGATTCGGTTCCGGATCGCGGGCCAGGAGCTCAGGGCGGATCATCCGGTGGCCCTGGACCTGGCCACTGTCAGCAGGCTTAACGGCATCGAGATGATCGGCGTTCTTGGCTACCCGGAACTGCGCCACACGGTCCTTACCGTGAATTACCGGGACGCGTTGGTGGGCATCGAGCTCAAGCGCGGCGGCCGCTAGGACAGCGCGCCCGACGGCTAACGGCCCGCCAGCGTGAGATCTTCGGTCCGGATTTGCTCGCGAACGGTCCGCTGGCGCTTGTAACCTGCCGCGCGACATCGTCCAACCCGGCACTGCCGGAGCCATTGGCGGCGGCCGCGCGCCTTAACGCCGTCGCCTGCGCGATTTCGTTCTGGAATACGATCACACTGCCAGTGAGTGAAAGGACGGATATCAACGTGCCGGCGATGAGGCCGATCCAGATATGGATCGACTTCAAAATCGGCCTTAAGCGCGGCGTGTTCGATTGTTGATTGGACATGGGGATAGCGTTGACGACTGACGAAAAAAAGCCGGCGTCCTTTTGGGGCGCCGGCCATAAGCCTTCCAGCCAAGAAACCCGCCAGAGCTAGAATTCGGCCCGCAGCATGAACTCCACGCGGCGCGGGGCGCCCGTACCTGTGGCGCCAGTGTTCAGAATGCTCGTAATGTGCCCGAAGCTGGAGGACGAGCTGCTACCCGATGGATTGCTCCATTGCGGGTTGTTCAACAGGTTGAAAGCCGACGCCCGAAAGTTCAGCTTCAGACGCTCCGTCAGG
>PLZX01000374.1 GCA_003152325.1 Bryobacterales bacterium
TCGGTGAAGCCGGCTCCGCCCGATGCACGGGGGATCCGCTGCACCGGCGGACCGGGCACGTCCGATCCGGGCTCGCTCAGCTGCGAAAATTACAGCCTGTCCTTCCTGGTGATGATGGCTTACAATCTGCGCAGCTTCCAACTGACCGCGCCCGCCTGGATGGATACCGCCCGATACAACGTCGTGGCCAAGATTCCGCCCGGCACCGACCGGCGGCAGTTCGGACTGATGCAGCAAAGGCTGCTGGCTGAGCGGTTTGGGCTGCAGGTGCACTTCCAGAAGAAGGACATGACGGTCTACGAGCTGACGGTGGCCAAGAGTGGCCCGAAGCTCAAGGAATCCCAAGAGCCGGCGGTCGAGAAGCCCGAGGCAGCTTGGAGGCCGCCTGCGGGCGGACCGCCTGGCCGTACCATGGCGCGTGTGGATCGGAAAGGCGAATCGATTGCCGATCTGGCAAACTTCCTCTCGAACCAGTTGGGGCAACCGGTCATGGACGCCACGGGGCTCGGCGGCCGATACGACTATGCGCTTTCCTTTTTGATGGAACCGGGAGGACGGGCGGCAGAGCCGGTAGCCTCGAATGAGTCGGGACCCGAATTCGGAATCAACCTGATCGACGCCTTGCAGGACCAGCTTGGGCTCAAGCTGGAGAAGAAAAAGGGGCAAGCCAATGTCCTGGTGGTGGATCACGCGGAGAAAATCCCGATCGAGAACTGACCGGAGGGGCCCGTGAACGGCATTGGACCAAGACTAACTGGCGCCGCTATTGCCAGTTTCCCATCAGGAAGAACGGCGCCCAGTAATAGGGGTGCGTGAATCCAGCCGGGACGTCGTTCGCGGCGTGCGAAACAACCGCCACGCCGCGAGCCTCCACGGAGGCCTTTTGGGGCTGCAAGCTGCCGTGCAGGAGGGCTACCTGTGCTTCGCGCAGGGCCTCGGACTTCAGCATCCCGGGTTGGGTCTCGAGCAGGCGGTAGAATTCCTGCATCAGCAAGCTGGTGCTTTCGTCCGCGACCGGCCATAGGGACGCAATCACCGCGCTCGCTCCCTTGCGTTGCGCCGCCACGCCGAAGCCCTCTACTTCGCTGCCGTCGGCTGTCGCGTCTCCCATGCCGGTGTTGCAGGCCGAAAGCGTCAGCAGGTCCACTCCGCTGAAGAGTTGATTGGTGTTTTTCACGTCGGCCAGACTTAGATGGCTGCCGTCGCCCAGAAGCAGAAAGGATTGAGTGTCGTTGCCGGGTTGAAAGTTGAAATGGGTGGCGATGTGCACCAGCGGGTAGCCGCGGCGCAATTCTCTCTTCATGGCGGTCTCGGTAAAGTTTTCGTCCAGCAATTCACGGTCGGCCGTATCCCGCTGGATGCCCTGTAATTCGTGCGCCACGTTGGGCAAGGCCGGAAAATCTTCGTGCGCCCGGGTGACGCCCAGCCCCAGCAGGGCGCGTTTAGGGTTCGCCGGCGCGGCGTCAAAGCGCGTCTCGCTGGCGGGTGTAAACATCGCCAGGCGATACTGCTCCACCAGGTACTGCTTGCCGTCGAAGAGCGCGGCCACGGGCAGGTATCGCAGCGCGCCGTCCAGCGACCACATCAGGGTTTCGGCTTTGGCCTGGCGCAGATCCTCCGCCAGCGCCGGTACAATCAGAATGTGGAAAAGCTCCTGCGCCAGCGGGCGGGGATCCGAACGCGGGTTCTGCAGGGCCTCGCGGAACGCCTGGATTTTCCGGTTCAGGTCCGCGGCTTTGATGGGATACTCGTAGGCGCGCTCCACTTTCGGAGTCACCAGAATGGTTCGGTAGGTGTCTTCCCCGGCCAGGGTGTAAATGGCGACCGCGCCGTGCCCGAGGCGGCCGAGTTGCGCCTCGAGTGCCTCGGTATCGCGCAACTTGTCCAGAGAAATGCTGCCGCTCGATATCTTGGCGCCGAAACTGGTGGCCAGGGAGCCCAGGAACGTTTCGAATCCCTGGCGTCCGATGTCGAGCTCCTTTTCAAGCCGGTCCAACTCGGTTTCNNTTTCCGGCCCATTCGGCCTCGGCGGCTGTAAGATCGGCGCGCCCCGCCAGCGCGCTGGTTTCGGCTTGATCGCGCCGCACAAACTGCAGGTATTCATCCTTCTTGAGCAGGTTCAAGACCTGTTGGCCTTCAGGCAAGCGGCCTTGCGCGATGAGCAGATCCGCCACGTACCGGTAGCCTGCTTCGTGGCCTTTGAGGTAGCTCTCCTGGGATTCCCGGGCCAGGCCTTCGATGCCGGTGCGGATGGATTGCAGGATGTTGACGGACTGTTTGCCGTAAAAGATCGCGATGCGCGGACGATCGAGTTTCTTCCAGGCCACCTCAAGGTTTTCCAGCGTGGCTGCTTCCCCCGCCCGGTCGTTCATTTCCCACGCGAGAGCCAGCGCCGCCTGGTAATACCCGAGAGCTTTTTCGGCCTGGCCCATATACACATGCGTTGTGCCCGTGTTCATCAACGACTTGGATTCCAACTGGCGGTTTCTTACTTCGCGCGCGATCGCCAGCGCCTGCTCGAAGTCCCCGAGGGCCTTGGGGTACTGGCCAAGATCGAGGTAGGCGCCCGCTAGATTGTTGAGCGCCGAACCCTCGGCCTGGCGGTCCTTCACCTGGCGCTCCATCGCCAGTGCCTGGGTGAAGTACTTAAGGGCTTGCTCCGGTCGGTTCATGTCCTGGCAGGCGGCTCCGGCATTACTGAGCGTGGCGCCTTCACCTTGCCGGTCCCCCACTTCGCGTTCAATGGCCAGCGCCTGCTCGAAGTATCCGATGGCTTTCGCGGGCTGGTTGAGATCGCGGTAAGCCGTTCCGAGGTTGTTGAGCGTCTGGGCTTCGCCGCGCCGGTCCTTTACCTCCCGGTGTACGGCCAGCCCTCGTTCGAAGTACTCGATGGCCTTCTTGTATTGAGCCAGATATTGGTATTCCAGCCCGATGTTTTGCAGGGTCGTCCCCTCCATGGCCCGGTGCTTGACTTCCTGTTCGATGGCCAGCGCCTGCTCCAGGTACCCCATGGCCTTTTCGTATTGACTCAACGCGTGGTAGGCCATGCCGATATTGTTAAGCGTCACGCCTTCGCCTTCCCGGTCCTTCACTTCGCGGCGTATGGCTAGCGCCTGTTCGAAAAAAGCGATGGCTTGCTCCTGCCGGCTCAGTCTGCTGTAGACCTCGCCCATGTTGCTCAGAATCTTGCCTTCGGTCAGGCGATCCTTGATCTGACGCGTAAGATCGAGCGCCTGGCGGTAATATCCGAGGGCCCCCTCATAACGGCTGATGCTGCTGTTGGCCGCCCCGAGGTTGCTGAGCGCGGCGGCTTCCGCCTGCCGGTCCCCGAGCTCACGCGCGATGGCCAGCCCCTGATCGAAGTACGTGATGGCCTTCCCGGCTTGGCTCAGCTCAAGGTACGATTGGCCGATGTTGACCAGGCTGCGGGCCTCGCCCCGGCGGTCCCTCACCTGGCGGTATATCTCCAGGGAAAGTTGATAGTAGCCGAGCGCCTTCTCCTGTTGACTGAGCTTGGAGTAGGCCAAACCCAGGTTGTTGAGCGTCGGACCTTCACTGCGCCGGTCCCGCATCTCCCGCTCGATTGCCAGCGCCTGCTCGAAGTATCCGATGGCCTTGTCCTCCTGGCTGAGACTTTCATACACAAAGCCGAAATTGTTGAGGACCGTGCTCTCGCCCGGCCGATCTGCTACTTCGCGCCGGATCGCCAGCGATTGTTCCAGGTATCCGAGAGCTTTTTGCGCCTGGCTCATGTGAGCGTATGCCATGCCGATGCTGTTGAGCGTTACGCCTTCGCCCTGCCGGTCGCGCACTTCCTTTCGTATGGGCAGCGCTTGTTGGTAATACTCGATGGCCTTCTCGAACTGGCTGAGGTTGTCGTAGGCCAGGCCGAGATTGCTGAGAACGGTGCCTTCGGATTCCCGGTCCTTCGTCTCGCGCGCGACAGCGAGCGCCTGCTGGGAGAACTCGATGGCTCTCGCGGATTGGCCGAGATTGTCGTAGGCCAGTCCGAGATTGGCGAGCGTGGCGCCTTCGCCGCGGCGGTCTTTGAGCTCGCGCTCGATCGGTAGCGCCTGCTCATAGTAGGCAATCGCCTTTTGCGAGTCGCCCAGATCGTCGTAGATCCAAGCCAGAGCGCGAACGGCAATGGCCTCGCCGCCGCGGTCCTTCACCCGCCGGTCGAGGTCCACCAGAGTCTCCCATGCGCCGGCCGCCGCCGGCAGGTCCCGCAGCCGTTGCGAGAGCGCCGCGGCGAGATCCAGCGAATAAATTTCGCTCAACACCGGCCCGGTGCCGTGAAAGAGCCGGGCGGCCTTCGCATAGTCGTCCCTGGCGGCGCGCTGGGAATCCGCGTCGGACTTCTGGATGAGCGTTCCGCCGTCGGAATAGAGCCGGCCGGCTTCGACGCGTGTCCGATCTTCCGCGGAGGGCGCGCCCCGGCGAAGCCACCGGACCTGGTACGCGCCGGCCGGAGCAGCGGGATCATACGCCGCGGCGTCGAGCCGGTACACTCCCGCGGCCGCCGCGATGTGGAAAACGAACAGCGATCCGCTTGCCGGGTTGGGCGTCTGGGACTGCAACAGCTCTTTTCCGTCCGGCCCGCTCAGGGTGCACGATATGCCGATGCCCTGCTCGACGATTTCAACTTCAATGTACTCACCGGCCTGGACGTCGATCTGGTAAGAGCGCGATTGGCCCCCGGTGATTTTCTCCGTAACCGGCGTGTTCCACTCAAGGACGGCGCCAGGCTGGGCGCACAACAGAGCCGCCGCGATGCTGGATAAAATGCACGCCCCCGCCTGTGCCGCGAACTTCATGCACGAATTCTACACCAATGCGGCGTTGCGCGACCTGCACAAGCGTAGCGTGCTACGGCGGTTGCGGCCGGATATCCGCGCTCCGCCCCTGCGACCTCGCGGGCCGTGTTCTCCACTGATCGCATTGTACGGCTGCGTGCTGCTAAGGCTTCTTCTTGAAGGTGAAGGTCGAGCTCAATCCGGGCGGCGCGACGTGAGTCAGTTCCAGGCTCAGGCTCTTGCCATCCTCGGAGGGCACCAGGCGCGTCATGGTGACGAGTTCGCGGTTGTGGTGCATCTCCATCATCACCAGTGCCGGCCCGTCGTACCAGAAGGAGATTTCTCCTTCTTTGAGCTTGCATTTGTGGCCGTCGACGCCGCAGGCAAAATCTACCGGTTTCTCTTTGGCGCCGGATTCGGAAATCTTGACGCCATCCTGGGTCTGCTGGATCAGCAGGGTTTCGAACTTGAGTCTGCCTGCGTGGGTGGAACTGAGCTGCCAAGTACCATTGAGCTCGGGCCGGTCCTCGGCGAAGGCGGCTCCGGCGGCAAAGGCAATCAGGAAAAGCAAGGATCGCACGTTGGTCTCCGCCAGGATTCCCGTTTTGAACATCCTGTGGTGCTATTCTGCGCTGGCCTGTCACGAGAATCAAGACAAAAACTCCACACTGCCGACGTCGATGATAAAGAAGTAATTAACCTCGTTTAACCGAAACAGACGCCCGCTAGCGGAACACCCGAAGAAGTGGGCAGCCCGGCCGGAGCGCGAAAACTCCTTGACCTGACAGCAATATCCGGATACAGTCGTTGCCAGTGTATCGGGCCGGTTTCGGCCCCCCAGGGGGAAGATCGATGTTAAACGCTTCAGCGAAACTGAGCGCTTGCTTTCTCTGCCTGACGTTGGCTTGTACGGTTTACGCGCAAAAGACAACGGGCGAAATCAAGGGCACGGTGATGGATCCTGGCAACGCCGTTGTGCCGCGAGCCACCGTGACCGCCAAGGACACATCCACCGGCCTTTCGTTCGACACGGTATCGGGAGGGGATGGCGCCTACATTGTTCCAAACCTGCTGTCCGGGAACTATGCCGTCACGGTAACCGCACCCGGCTTCCAGACTTCCATTTTCGACCATGTCACGGTGGAAACCGGCCGCACCACGGATCTGCCGATCAGACTGACGGTGGGCACAATCACGCAAACCGTGGAGGTGACGGGTTCGGCGGTGGCGCTGGAGACCACCTCGAACCAGGTTGCCACTACCGTCCGCAACGACTACATCAAAGACCTGCCGATTGACGGCCGGGACGTTCTGCAATTTGCATCGCTGAGCGCGGGCTATACCTCGGGCACCTTTAACGGCCTCTTCCAGGGCGCGCTCAACATCACCCTGGACGGCACGGATGTCAACGACACGCGCTACAAGAGCACCGACGGGTTTGGCTCGCTGGTAGCGTTGCGGCTGGACGCCATCGAGGAAGTTACGGTTTCCAGTTCGGGGCTGGAGTCGAGTGCCGCGTCCGGCGGCGCGATGACCATCCAGTTCACCACGCGGCGCGGGACCAACCAGTATCACGGGAGCGCCTTCGAAGAGGTACGCAACGACTACTTCTACGCCAACGATTTCTTCACCAACATGAGAGGCTTGCCGAGGACCCAGCAGCGGCTGAACGATTTCGGCGGCAGTCTGGGCGGCCCGCTCAAGATCCCGTTCGTCCCCTATTTTAAGAACAAGCTGTTCTTTTTCGTGAACTATGAAGATGCCCCGGTGCCCGGCGCCGCCAACAAGACCGCCACGGTGTTGGTGCCGGGCGCTCAGACCGGAGACTACACCTACAAAGGCACCGATGGAATCCTGCACACCGTCAACGTGCTGACGCTGGCCGGCGGGGCGGGCTATTCCAGCACGGTGGACCCCACCGTGAAGGCGGCGCTCACCACCATTAACGGAACCCTCGCCAGCGGCACGCTGCTGCCCATCAACAACAACTACTTCCAGCAGACGCTGAACTGGAAATTCCCAACCGGGTCGCGCAACGAGTATCCAACGGCACGCCTGGATTACCAGATCACGAACAAAGTGGCGTATCACGTGGCATGGAACCTCCGGCACTACCACCTAAATCCGACCGGGCCTTCATACCCAGGGTTGGCGGGCGCCTCCGGCGAGGCCAAGGAAACGCACTATGCCCTGTCCAACGGCTTTGATACGACTTTGAAGCCTACGCTCTTCAACTCCTTCAAGTTCGGGATTCAGAGCACGGTCACCGGAGCCAATATCGGGAATTCGGAATTCCAGTGGGCCTCGCAAGACAATAAGCGGGTCACCTTCAACAGCGGTATCAGCGCGTTCATTCCGAACGCAACGCCGCTGATCCGCGGGAATCCGGCGTACACGTACTCGGACGAAATGAACTGGGTCAAGGGCAAGCACACGATGAAGTTCGGCGCGAATGGCATCTACACGCGCTTCTATGAGAATGATTTCTATCAATTCTCGGGCGTGCTGAACTACAACCTCGGAATTGCCACGGTAGACCCCATCAATTCGGTGTTCGTGGCGGGGAATTTCCCGTCGATTGTATCCACGACCCTGGGCACGCCGGCCCAGCTTTATGCCACGCTGACGGGGCGGGTGTCGGGCATCTCCGGATTCGAGAATATCGACGAGAAGCAACGGCAGTACGTGAAATTCTCGCCCCTGATCTACCGCGCCAACTACGCGACCTGGGGGACGTATTTCCAGGACTCCTTCCGGGTCAGCCCCACGCTGACGTTGAATTACGGGCTGCGTTGGGAGTTTACCGGCGTCATGACCAACACCAGCAACACCTTCATGGCCCCGGTGGTGGAGGATCTGAACGCCCCTTCCAAGGGTCCGTTCCAGCCGGGTGTATTCGCCGACATCAACCACGTCCCGGCCATTGCACAACGATCCGTGACGTACGCGCCCGACCGCATCAATCCCGCGCCCAATTTCGGGTTCGCCTGGAATCCGCACCCGCAGGGCGGCCTGCTTGCGAAACTTCTGGGCTCGACGAATTCCGTAATCCGCGGCAGCTACGGCATCGCCTATTTTGACGAAGGCTTGAACGGGTTCTACTGGACCAATACCAACGCCGGCAACTGGCAGCAGATTTCGGCCACGGCGGGTTCCCAATTCGCCGCCGGCAGCCAGACGCTGCAATCGGCCGATCCGCAGTTCCTGGTGGCGCCCGCGAAATTCAACCCGCCCTTTTCGGAGTACCAGTTCGCTTTCCAGGGCTACGACGTCAGCACGAACGCCGGCCAGTCCAACGGCCCGGGCAAACTGCCGACCATGCGGAACCCTTACGTGCAGACCTGGAACTTGGGAATTCAACGGGAATTCTCCCGGACGACCGTGCTGGAAGTTCGCTACGTTGGCAACAAGACCACCCACAAATGGCACCAGTACGCGATTTCGGAAGTGAATATTTTTGAGAACGGGTTCCTGAGCGAGTTCCAGAACGCGCAGCACAATCTCGCCATCAGCCAGGCCGCGGGCACGAGCAATTTCCAGAACCGGGGTCTCGCCGGACAAGTGCCGCTTCCCATCATGGAGACGGCGTTTGGAGCGAATGGATCGAACGCAGCGCTGGCCGCCGGGTCGTCCTGGACCAGCAGCACGTTTGTCAATGATCTTCTGCAGGGGCAGGCCGCCAGACTGGCGGCGAGCCTGCAGGGAGGCAGCAGTCCCAACTATTTTTGCCGGCTGGTGGGCACCAATTTCGGTCCGTGCGCCGATCTGGGATACACCAGTGCCCGCTCCTACCCGATGAACTTCTGGGTTCCCAATCCGTACGTCTTCGAAAATGACTGGGACAACGATACCTCCTGGGGCAACTACAACGGCCTGCAAGTGGAATTGCGCCAGCGCCTGAGCCACGGCGCGACGCTGACGGCCTCCTATACCTGGTCCCATGCGCTCACCGACATGCCCACGCAATCGACCGCCAGCGGGAACGTGCAGAACTACACCACCATCCGCAACTTCAATTTGGATAAAGCGCCCATCAGCAACGACCGGCGGCAGGCCTTGCGGTTCTACGGCACGTACGAGCTGCCATTCGGCTCGGGCAAGAAGGTGAACATCACGAATCCGGTGTTGAACCGGGTTTTGGGCGGATGGTCGATCGGGTCAATCGCCACGGTGGTCTCGGGGGCGGAGAGTTTGGTCACCGGCGGCTATCAGACCATGACCAACTATGGCGACAACGGAGTCAACCTGCAAGGCCTCACATCGACGCAATTCCGGAACATGCTGCTGGAGAGCCCGCGTAACAATCCGGCCGGGACATTCTCGCTGACGCGCGCGGACCCATCGCTGATCAGCGCCAGCGGCACCTCCGTGCAGTCTAGCTTCGCGCCGTGGACCACCGCCGGAAGCTTGGGGCAGAAGTTCTATATCACCGGGGCATGGTTTTGGAGCCTGAACGGGTCGATCAATAAGGACGTGCGCATCAACGATCGCATGCGGTTGACGCTCCAGGGAGAGTTCATCAACGTGCTGAACCACCCCGAATTCGACTTGCCGAGTTTCAGCCCCACCTCGACGACGTTCGGCCAGGTCACCTCGGTCATGGGCGGAAACGGTCCGCGGAATATCGAGCTTCGCGGCTATATACGCTGGTAACGGCTATAGCCGCCGCACCACGGCATCTCGTCGTCGGGATGGGCCTCCACAACAGCCGCCCGGAACCGCGGGCCTGCCCTTCCCTCATCGAGCATAGGTAATCAATCAGCACGCGTTCTGCCAAAGTCCCGGCTCGGCCCGGGAAAAACGGAGCGGCAGAAAGTGCAGACACTGCGTCCGATCGTGCACTTTTCGCTGCTTCAGCACGTGGTCGCCCTTGTCCGCCTCTCCATCGCAATGGAGACAAACGTGCTTTATGTTTCCGGTTGGAGCCTGCACAGGCAAACCATCCCAGACTTTGGAGGAACATCTTGACTACTTTAAGGACAGAACCGGAATCAGTGTCGGAGCTTGACAAAGAGGCTAAAGAGTCAATCGACGAATTGGTCCGTTCCACCAGCAGGAAACTGGATAACGCGCGAGATGAAACCGGAGACGCACTCCATGCGGCTGCCGCCTCCGTTCGCACAAAAGGACGCCAAGGTTCCGAGGCAATTGACAACCTCGCCACCGGCACGGCGGATCGACTGGATGCTACGGCATCTTACATCGAAGATTTTGACCTGAGAGATGTATTCAGCAGCTTGCGGAGGTTTGGTCGCCGGCATCTGACCGGCTCTCTGCTGGCCGCCGCCGCGATCGGCTTTGTTGCCGGATCCGCTCTCAGCCGGGCGACCCACTCGTGCGGAAGAGCACCTAAAGGCTCTTAACCTGTCGGGGTGGCCGATTCAAGTTCCAGCCGTTGGCGGCTTCTCGATGCGCATGTATTCAACGTCCGAGGTGGCGATCATGCCGGTATCCATCATTTCCTCGACCTCGGGAATCAGCCGTCGCAGGTTTTCCGGCGTATCCACAATCGTGACGACAATCGGCTGATCCTTCCTGATGAGGTGATGGCGGTGGATTTCCGCCGTCTCGCCGTACCCTTCCAGGCCGCGAAATACAGTGGCGCCGGCGATCTTCAATTCCTTGCAGCGATTCACGATCGCTTCGTACAACGGCTTCCCGTTGTACCGGTCGCTTTCGCCAAAATGCAGACGGAGGAGTTTGGCGTTCTTAACTGTTCGCATGCGAAGACTCCGTTGCCGGGCGGCTGCGAACCAGGCGAATGATATCCACGTCGGAAAGCACGATGATTCCGTCCTGCATCATCGATTCGATCTCATTGATAGCCTTCGTTAGCTTCTCCTCTGAGTCCACCACCGAAATCATGACCGGCAGATCGTGCGAGAACGGAAGCCGTCCACTCTTATGCGTGTGCCCCTTCACTCCGTACCCGAGAATGCCCCGGTACACCGTTGCCCCGGCAATATCCATCAGGCGCAAACGCTTGACCATCGCCTCATAAAGCGGTTCACCCTGCCACTTGTCCGACTCTCCCATGTAAATGCGCATCAACCGGGCGGTGCCTCTGGTTTCCGTATGAGGCCCCTTCGGCGGCGAGGGGCGTTCCGAGCTGGCGACTTTGACAACATTCGTATCCTGGACTTCGATCACGCCATCGGTAACCATGTCGTACAGAGTGGGCATGAGCTCATCGACTTTCCCGGCGGATTCGATGAACTCAATGCGAATGGGCAGGTGCTCGGTGAGTACCTCGATCTTGGTTGTGTGCATCACCTGGTGGGCGCCGAAACCGGCCATCGCGCGCGTCGCGGTAGCACCGGACACCCCTTTGTGAAGCAGGAATGTCAAAATGGAATCGCATAGGGAAACAAAGTGGTGCTGCGTGTCTTCATTGACGAAGATCGTGACCTTCTTTGCCGTGCCCTTTTGGAGCATACCAACTCCTTCGCTACGTACCCTAGCATAACCGCTGCATCAATTCCTGGTCTCCCCGGCCAGCGATTTCCGCGCCTCCTCAAGCCGCTTCAGATCCGCGCGGAGTTGCGGCGCCCGTTCATTGCTGCTGCTCTCCACCAGCCGTTCCACCGTGCCCATCAATTCCTCCAGGCGTCGCCGGGCTTCCTTCTCGACACCCCACAGCGCGTCATTGATGCTCTCTTCCCACTGCGTGCTGACCCGGCTAAGGTTCTGATAAACCAAATAGGAGATGGCGCGGGCAAAATGGCGCCGAACGGCGGCTTTGATCATCCACACCGGCAGGAGCGGCGACAGCAGTTCCCAGTTCCTATCGAACACTCGTCCGACTCTAATATCGGGTGTACCGGGCTCCACCACATGGATCTCGGTTTCCGTGGTGCGCAACGGCACGCCGAACGCCCGCATGGTGCGGTCCGACAAGCGATCCCGAAATTGTTGAAGTGCGCGGAATGCCTGCTTCTGCACCTGGTGNNAGCATCGCGCCAAGGCTCTTAGTCCATTTCGGGAATTCGCTTTCAAAGGCTTCCAGCAGCGCGCGCGCCAGATCGTTCTGGTGGGTCTCGAGTCGATTGCTGACCATCGACCGCGTCCCCGCCGCGGCATGTTGCACCACCAGCCGTACTGACGACCTCACTTCGTCGACGATTTCCTTCTCGCCGATGGCCTGCTGCTTCAGCGCCTGGCGCTCCGACTGGACCATTTCCGCCGACTTGAGACTCAGGGCCAGGTAGTCGTCACATTCCCGCAGCAGAGTGTCCATTTTCCGGAAGAGAATAGATTCGCGCTCTTCGGCGAAACGCTCCAATGTTCCCGCAACCAGCTCGGCTTCCAGCTCCCGACGGAACCTCTCAAACCCAGGCTTCGTGGAATAAGGGAAGACCTGCGGCGTTCCGGGAAAGTTCCTGGCAAGCTGAGCGCGCACGAACCCGACCACTTCTTCAAGCTCCTGTTCGCTCAGGAGGTCGACCTTGGCGAGTAGTACGCCGACCTTCGGCGTGTACTGGTAAAGGCTCTTCAGCAGGTCGATGTCACGCTGTGAAAGGGGCGGGTCCACGCTGACCGCCACCAACGCGAGCCCCACATTCGGCAGCCAGTCCAACGACGTTTGCGTGTTGTGAGATAGCGCGCTCCCGAGGCCCGGCGTATCGACGAACTTCAGGCCGCGAAACCGCCGCAACTCCGGCAACTCCACACTAATCAGGTCGACTTGCCTGGTGTTCTCCGGATTTTCCTTCTCGGAGATGTAGCCGCCGATCTGGTCGAGCGGAACCTCCGGGTCGCGCCCATCCCGAAGGTGAACGCGTGCCTCAACGCGCGAGCCGTAGCGGATTTCCGTGACCACCGCCGTAACTGGCACGACACCCACTGGGAGGATGTTGCGTCCGATGAAATGGTTCAGGAAACTACTTTTGCCGGCCTTGAATCGCCCCAGCACGGCTACGCTGATCTCGTCCTGTCCTTCCGATGCACGTGTGCTTGCGAGCAGGCCGGAGAGCGCGGAAATCTCGTATCGCGCCGCCACCTCCCCTACCAGCGCCAGTGGTGACGGCGAATTGGCCGGCATATCCGGGGAATGGAATGTCCCGTTGGTCGCGGGNNCTTCTTTCTGCCCGCTCTTGGAAGCTGCGGCATTTGCTCTATACTGGCAAAATACTTGGATATACTCGGCTATCGGCAAATGAATACGACGAGTAATGTTCGCTGGTTGACCCGCAATGTTGTTGCAATCGGGGCACTCAGTCTGTTCTCGGACATGGGCCACGAACTGACGACTGCGGTGCTCCCTCTTTTTCTAGCCACGTTTGGCGGCGGCGCGGCGGCGCTCGGAATCATCGAGGGGGTTTCCGATGCCGCTTCGAGCCTGTTGAAGCTTTGGATGTCGTACTACTCGGACCGCGTGGGGAAGCGCAAACCGATTCTCGTGGCGGGCTATCTGGTCACGGCCATGATGGGCACCTTCGCGTTCGTCACCGCGTGGTGGCAGTTGCTGGTGATCAGAGCGATTGCCTGGATCGGACGGGGAGCGCGTGGGCCGATCCGCGATGCACTCCTGTCAGAGAGTGTACCGCCCGAGGCCCACGGCCGGGCTTTCGGATTTGAGGGTGCAATGGACACACTCGGCGCGATTCTGGGACCTGCGATTGCCCTGTCACTCGTCGGCGTCATTGCTCTTCGGCATATTTTCCTGATTGCATTTATTCCTGGCGCGATCACGGTCTTCCTTGCGTGGTTTGTGGTCCAGGACACGCCGAGGAAGCCGCAGGAGCATCTACGCCTGCTAGCGTCCCTCCGGGATTTGCCCCCCATGTTCTGGCGTTTCGTAGGCGCCGTTGGAGTATTCGGCCTGGGCAATTTCGCTCACACCCTATTGATTTTGCGGGCCGTGTCTCTGCTCACGCCTCAGTATGGGTCAGTCGTAGCGGGGCGTTACGGGATCGCCCTCTACATTCTTCACAATGTTCTGTACGCTGCCGTCTCGTATCCGGCGGGAGCGCTTGGGGACCGCGTGAACAAGAAGACTCTACTATCCGCGGGCTACGCTATGTTCGGTGTGATGTGTCTGCTGTTTCTCACCAATCCGACCAGCATTCCGATGCTCGCATTGCTGTTCATCTTTGCCGGAGTCTATGTCGGAATCGTGGATGCCATGGAGCGTGCGCTGGCAGCAGACCTGTTGCCCATCGAGCAACGTGGCGTTGGTTACGGCGCGCTGGCCACGGCAAACTCGTTCGGCGATCTTCTGTCGAGCATCATCGTGGGGCTGTTATGGGCCCACGTATCGATCGCCGCCGGGTTTGGTTACGCCGCCGTGCTCACGCTGGCCGGAGCGTTGTTCTTGCTGTTGGTCCCCACCCGCAACCTGCGTTGACCGATTGCCGGTCTTCGGCCCCTCGGGGAAGATGACTCCTACAGAGGAAGGTCCGGTTCCATGCAAGCAGCCCCGCTACTTGACGACCAGCACGTTGCAGCGCACGGTGCTTGTCAGGTTGTGGGCCGTGCCACCCCAGATATGCTCGTAAATCCGGGAATGTCCCGTGAAGCCGACGACCAGCAGATCGATGGCATTCTCCCGGACGAAATCGCCAATTACTTTGACGGCATGTCCGGGCGCAATCACGGTCTCGAGGTCCACGGCGTGCAGTGCCGCGCGCGCCCGGCACTGCCCGGCAAGCTGCCCGAAGTAACTGTCGGCGCGATCTTTCTCTTCGCGAAATTCGTCGATCACCTCGGCGTGGCGGGGGATCTCCTCCTCCACGCAAATCATGCGAAGGCGCGCGCCGACACGCGCGGTGAGTTCGACGGCGAAATCGAATGCCTTGCGGGCGCTGTCGGAGCCGTCGTGTGCAATCAGGATTCGTTCGAGCATATTATTCACCGGCGCCGGCTTCCTCGGCCATCGGCCGAACAGCCGGCTCTGCCTTCGGTAGCAGGTGTTTGGGCATAAACCAAGCGTTAGCGATCGCCGTCGGTATCACAGCGCTGGCGATCACGGTCGCCACCAGATACGAATACTGCGCAGCAGTGATGATCTGATGATTGAGGCCGAACAGGGCCGAGATGGTACCGAACGTTAGTCCGGTGGACATCATCAGAGAGTAATACAACCCCTGGTGCCCTTCATGATTGAACGCTCGGACGGTGGGAACCAGCGGGACCATTTTGCTCACCATCTTGGCCGCGAACAGCGCGAGAAAGGCGAACGGAGTGGCGATGAGAGCCGGCACGGAAACCAGCGATCCCGCGCGAATGAAGTAAAAGGGCGTCAGCAGTCCGAAGGTCAGGGTTCGGAGACGCCGGATTAGAATGTGATCCTTTCCTACCGATCCGGCCAACACCATCCCGATGATGTAGGCCGGCAGAACCGCCTCGCTACCCGCCCACGCCGATAAACCGCCCATGCCGAACAGCAGAAACAGAATGTACTTCGCTTCGAGCTCCGAAACCCGTCCTCCGTATTTTCGAAAGAACCATGGAGTGACAAACGGCAGCGCCGCGAATACAAGGACACTCGCCACGACAAAGATCAGTGTCCGCATCGTGAACGGGGCAAAGATGAGGCCCAGCGCGATTACGGTTCCGAGATCGTTCACAAAACAGGCCGCGAGAATGCCTTTGCCGAAATCGGTCCGGTTCAAGCCAAGTTCGAGCATGACGGAATACACGACGGCAACGGAGGTGGTGGACAGGGCGACGCCGGCCAGCCAACTTGCCGGAACGGACCACCTCAACACGAAGTGCGCTACGGCCGCGGCTCCCAGAAATGGCGCGAAAAACCCGACCAATCCCACGACCATGGCCTCTTTCCACTTCGTCCGGAATATTCCCGGATCTAGTTCAGCCCCTGCCAGAAACGTGAGCACGATCGCCCCCGTTCCAGCCAGGAAGCCTACCCAGGCCGACTTCGCTCCCAGCACTTCCGTGCCGATCAGCGCGCCGATGATGAGTTGCGCCACCGTGCCAACTACGATCTCCGAGAGCGCCGTCGAGATCCTGAACCAAATCGAAAGCAGCGTGGCGATCAACGCCAGAATCAGCCACAACGCCGCGGAAAACCAGACCTGTTCCATCTCAGTCTCCGATATTCAGATTTAGCTGCTGTAGGGATTCGGCCGGAAAGCCCCTACAGCAGTTCTTGCCGCAGGAGTCATTGGCCGCTTGAGAGCGGCGGTTTGGCGAACTCCACCGCCTGATCAGAGAATACAGCAAACCACGGAACGCTGCAATCCCTCTGCGTTGCCCTGACCGATGCCATGAGTTATAGTCGAGCTTCGAAAACATAGGTGATGGAGCCTCACCTTTAACCGTTCCGGGCAGCCGGTTCTGATAGCTCCTACCGTCTGGTAGGAGCTTTTTATTTTCGGTCTACGTTTTACTACTCATTCGCAAGACACAAGGAGTCATAGATGACCAAAATCGTAAGCGTTGTAGGTCGTGAGATTCTCGATTCCCGCGGCAATCCTACAGTTGAGGCCGAAGTTTCGCTCGAGGGTGGCGCGGTCGGCACTGCGGCTGTTCCTTCGGGAGCATCGACGGGAGAAAAGGAAGCCGCCGAACTGCGTGACGGCGATAAGAAGCGGTATGGCGGGAAGGGCGTCACCAAGGCGGCCGGCCATATTGCAAAGGAACTGGCCGTTGCCGTCAAAGGCAAGGACGCTACCAACCAGCGTGCCATCGATCAAGCCATGATCGACGCCGATGGGACGCCCAACAAGGGGAAACTGGGAGCCAATGCGATTCTCGCCGTTTCGATGGCCGCCGCGCGCGCCGCGGCGAGCGCTCACTCTCTGCCTCTGTACCGATATCTTGGTGGCGCGAACGCCTGCACACTTCCCGTGCCCTGCATGAACGTGCTCAACGGCGGCAAGCACGCCGACAACACGGTCGATTTCCAGGAGTTCATGATTGCGCCACACCAAGCGCCGTCATTCGCCGAAGCCATCCGCATGGGCATGGAGACCTTCCACGCACTCAAGCAGGTGCTGCGCGGCAAAGGATACAGCACCGCCGTGGGCGATGAGGGAGGCTTCGCTCCCGATTTGAAGTCCAACGACGAAGCGGTCGAGCTGATTCTGGAAGCGATCACCAAAGCCGGTTACAAGCCGTCCACCGATATCTCGATTTGCCTCGACCCGGCCGCCAGTGAAATGTGGGACGACGGGAAGTACGTGCTCTTCAAATCCACCAAGAAGGCCATTACCTCCGATGGGCTCATCAAAATCTGGGAGTCATGGGTGAAGCAATACCCGATCGTCCTCCTCGAGGATGGCATGGGGGAGAACGACTGGGACGGCTGGCGAAATTTGACGCTAGCTCTCGGAAGCAAAATCGAGCTGGTGGGAGACGATATCTTCTGCACGAATCCCAAGATCCTTCAAGAAGGAATCGACAAGGGAATCGGAAATGCGATCCTCATCAAGTTGAATCAGATCGGAACCGTGACAGAGACGCTGGATACGATGGAACTGGCGGGGCGCAATGGCTACCGGTGCTTCGTCTCCCACAGATCGGGCGAAACCGAGGACACCTTCATTGCGGATCTGACGGTTGCGACGGGCGCCGGTCACATCAAAACCGGTTCGGGCTGCCGAAGCGAGCGTGTAGCGAAATTCAACCAGTTCCTTCGCATTGAAGAGCGCCTGCATGGACACTCGCGCTTTGCCGGGCGTGCCGCCTTCCGGCGCTGAGTTGGGGGCGGCAATAGTGCGAAAAAACACAATCGCTTGTGACCGGCATCCGGCGCGGGAGCGAATCGAGCCGGATGCCGAGTTTCACTTCAACCCGCAAATCAGATTGCGTAGGAACCGGCGGCGCGGGCGACCAGCGCCGGTACGGGAAGGGCGACAGTTTTCTCTTCAGGTGCCTCGGACAACAGAAACTCAAACGTAACCTTTTGGCCGGTATCGGCCAGCCAGTCTTCGCCGGAGCGCCTCAATTCCAAGGTGTCCGGCGAGCCGGCTGCGATCACGCGCACTCGGTTTCGGCCCACCGGCAGGACGACGGCTTCTGCGATCACTCCGGCGGGGTATTCAATCAGAGCATACATAGTGAACATTAACCTCCCTCTGGTTAGCTTGAGAATGTCGCCAAAACGGGAACAATTCAATGCTGACCTTAGTTATGGATCGAAAGATCCAGTACTTACCGATGGAGTCCGGCGGGAAACTCCCCCCATATTCGCCGGCGGCCGCCCGGCCATCGCCACCTATGGGAAAATAGCAGTTAGTGATCGTACTTGACGGCATCCTCTACGCGGCCGCCTTCATCGGCGCCGGCGCAATCGTTGCATGGCTCGCAGGCCCGGTCTTCGCGCTCCCCGCGTGGATCCTGGCGCTGTTCTGCCTCTATTTCTTCCGCGATCCCGATCGCGCCATCCCCGCCGGTCCCGTAGCCGTTTCTCCGGCCGATGGCAAAGTGGTTGCCGTGAAGGCCGAAAGCCCCTCGCTCCTCCGCGTCAGCATCTTTCTCAATGTTTTCGACGTCCACGTCAACCGCGCGCCCATCGCCGGCGCCATCCGCGACGTCCGCTACCAGCAGGGACGCTTCCACGTCGCCAGCCGCGAAGAGTGCTCGGAGGCCAATGAGCAGAACATCGTCACCGTAGATGGCGACGGCACCTCGGTCGTCTTTAAGCAAATCGCCGGCCTGATCGCCCGCCGCATCGTTTTCCGCAAGAAGCCCGGTGATCTCGTCGCCGCCGGGGAGCGAGTCGGCCTCATCAAATTCGGTTCGCGCGTCGACGTCCTGTTCGGCCCCGAATGGGAAATCCTGGTTCAGCCCGGCATGCACGTGGCCGGCGGCTCCAGCATCCTTGCCCGCCGCCGCGACCGGGAGCAGCCGCATGGGGCTTAAAAGCCAACTCATCGATCCCCGCTCGGCCGGTCGCCGCCCGCGGCGCGCCGCCTACGCGCTGCCAACACTTTTCACCGCCGGCAATATTTTCCTCGGCTATCTGTCTATCCTCAGATCCTTCCGCGGAGCCATGGCCGCCGCCGCCGGCGCGGGCGGCGCACCGGAACATTTCGCCGTTGCCGCCAAAGCCATCGTCGCCGCCGCCGTCCTCGACGGCCTCGACGGCCGCATCGCCCGCATGACCAACACCACCAGCGATTTCGGCCGCGAAATGGATTCCCTCTCCGATGTCGTCAGCTTCGGTATGGCCCCCGCCGTTCTGGCCTATGCCTGGGGCGTGCAGTTCGTCGATACTTCCATCGGCCCCAACTGGCGCGACCACATTCTGCGCGCCGGTTACTTCGTCGCCTTCCTCTTCCTGTTGTGCGGCGCCGCCCGCCTGGCCCGTTTCAACATCCAGAAAAACCCTATTCCCAAAAATCCCGGCCGTCCCGACCGCAAATACTTCGTCGGCCTCCCCATTCCGGCTGCCGCCGCTATGGTGGCCACCGTGGTCCTCGCCTTCGATTCCCAACCGCTCGCCTGGGCTCCGCTCTCCATCGCCTGGCTGGTGTTGCTGGGTGGGCTCGGCCTGCTCATGGTCGGCACCTGGCGCTACTACAGCTTCAAAGGTATTGCCCTGAACAAGCCCCACACGCCGCTTCTCATCATCGTGGTCGGCGCGGCTATTTTCGCCGTCTGGAACTGGCCCCAGCCAGCGCTCGTCTGCATGGCCGCAGCGTACGTTTTGAGCGGCATTTTCATTCGCCTGGGCGGCATCATCCGCCGCCGCCTTCGCCCCTCATGAACACCATCGCCCTCATCGGTTCCGATTCCCTGCTCGGCCGCGAAGTCCGCGACATCGTGGCGACCACCGCCGCTACTTTCGACCTCCGCCTGATCGCCGACACCGGCGAGCGGCCCGGCTTGCTCACCCGCGTCGGCGACGAGCCCACCGTCATCGGCTCGCTCGATGCCACCAGCCTGATCGACGCGCGCGCCATCTTCCTCGCCGGCTCCGCCGAATCCAGCCGTAAAGCTCTTGAGCTCCTCGACCACTCCGCCGGCGCCACCGTCGTCGACCTCACCGGCGCCGCCGAAGACCGCTCCGAATCCCGCCTCCGCGCTCCCCTCGTGGAAGACCCCGACGCAGAAACCCCCATCCAAGCCCCCGTCCACGTCATCGCGCACCCGGCCGCTATCGCTCTCGCGCTGTTTTTGCGACGGCTTCATGCCCAGGAGCCCGTGCGCTCTTCCGTCATCCAGGTCTTCGCTCCCGCCAGCGAGCACGGCGCACCCGGCGTCGAAGAACTCCAGAATCAAACCATCAGCCTGCTGTCCTTCAAGCCGATGCCCCACGCCATCTTCGATACCCAACTCAGCTTTAGCCTGCTCGCCAAGTATGGCGACGAAGCACCCGTCCCGCTCGAAGATGCCGAACTGCGCATTGAGCGCCACCTGGCCTCCCTGCTGGCGCTGCCCGGCGAGGGCCAGGACGCTCCCATGCCTTCGCTGCGCCTCCTCCAGGCGCCCGTCTTTCACGGCTACAGTTTCAGCGCCTGGGTGGAGTTCGAATCCAACCCCGGGGTCGACACCCTGGAGAGCAGCCTCGCCACTGCTTCCATTGAAGTCCGCTCCATCGACGTCGAACCGCCCACAAACGTGGGCCAGGCCGGCCAGGGCGGCATCGCCGTGGGGGCCATCCAGCCTGACCGCAATCATCCCGAAGCCTGTTGGTTCTGGATCGTAGCTGACAACCTGCGGCTCACCGCCGAAAACGGCGTTACTGTCGCCCGCCAACTCGTATGACCAGACCCTCTTTCGTTTCCTTAGCGCTCGCCGCCATGCTCCTCGCGCCCGCCTGCGGCTATCATGTCGGCGGCCGCGCCTCGCTCATCCCCGACACGGTCCATACCATCTCCGTTTCCGCCTTCGGCAACTCTACCGTCCGCAACACTCTGGCACGCCTGCTCCCCGCCGACATCGCCCGCGAGTTCCACACCCGCACTCGCTACACCATCGTCTCCGATCCCGCCCAGGCCGACGCCGTCCTGACCGGCGCCTTGACCAACTTCAGCTCCATGGGCACCACCACCGATCCCGCCACCGGCCGGGCCTCCAGCGCCCAGGTGGTCGTCACCCTGCAAATCACCCTCACCGACCGCCACACCGGCAAAGTGCTTTACTCGCACCCCGGCTACGAATTCCGTGAGCGCTACGAAGTGGCTACCGACCCCAAAGTCTATTTCGACGAGAGCGGCACCGCCATTCAACGCGTGGCCCGAGACGTCGCGCATAGCGTCGTCAGCGCCATCCTGGAGGCCTTCTGAGGCCATGACCTCGGCCCAGCTTCTCGCCCGTCTCAAAAAGCGCGACATCCCCGCCGCCGTGCTCCTGCTCGGCCCCGAGGCTTACGAACGGCGCCGCATCAAAGAAGCCTTCACCGCCGTCTTCCCCGAAGATGCCATCGCCCGCCACGACCTTGCCGAGCTCTCGCTCGTCCAGGTCCTCGACGACGCCCGCGCCCTCTCTCTGTTCGCCGCCGAGCGCCTCATCTGGGTCGTCAACGCCGAAGCCGCTCTCCCGCGGGGCCGCGCCGACGATGAGGAGTCCGAATCGGCCGGATCTGCTTCCGATGCCTCTTCGCTCGCCGGCTATTTGAAGGACCCCACTCCCGGCGTCGCTCTGGTCTTCGAGGCCTCCCGCTTCGATTTCGAAGGCGACGACAAACGCAAGCAGGACCGCGTCCGCAAGTTCTACTCCGCCGTTCCGGATGTCGTCGAACTCCGCCGTTTCGCTTCCCACGAGGCCCGCGCCGAAGCCGAATCGCTGGTCCGCCGCGCCGGTTTTCGCATGGAGCCCGCGGCCCTCGAACTCCTGGTTGAGGCCCTCGGCTCCGATATCGCCCGCATCGCCGTCGAGATCGAAAAGCTCGCGCTCTTCGCCGGCTCCCGCGCCATTACCACTGACGACATCGCGGTGCTCGTTCCCGACGCCCGCGCCGCCACAATCTTTGCCCTGGTCAACGCCCTCGGCCGCCGCGACCGTGCCCGCTCCCTCGAAATCCTCGACACCCTCACCCGCGAAGGCGAATACCTGCCCCTGGCGCTGGCCTTTCTATCCACGCAGTTCCGCCTCGCCCTGGCCGCGCGCGAAGCCGGCTTAAAAAGCGCCTCGCAGATTCAGGCACACTTCTCCCGTATGGGTGTTCCGATGTGGGGATCGCGCGCCGACCAGGTTTATCAGACGGTTGCCAAGTTCGGCAAACCGCAACTGGAGCGCGCCATGGAGTGGATCTTCGAAGCCGANNGTGACGGCGAGCCGGCCGCTTACTTTTCGAGCGCCTTCACCTTCAGGTGCAGGTTGGACTTGTACCGCGCCGCCGTATTCATCTTGATGATCCCGGTCTTCGCCGACCGGTCGATCATCGAAAAAGTCTTCGGAAGAAGTTCGGCCGCGGCCTTCACATCCTTCTCGGTCAGGGCGCGCCGCATGGCGCGAATCTGGTGACGCAACCGGGTCTTGTTCTTGCGGTTGACTTCCGTACGACGTTCGGTCTCGCGGACCCGCTTTAACGCGGAATAAGTGTTTGCCATCTTGTGCTGACTGGATTCCTTACAGAGTATTCGAGTCTCCAGCATAGCGCACAGCCAACACCGGGGGCAACCGGGGGTAGCGTCCTAAAGGTGAGTTGCTGGCGGATTGGGTGGTTTTGAGTCAAAGTCGGCAGTGGAGCCACAGCTCAAGGCCACTCGCAGCTTTGCGATACGAAGCTTGTCCATGGTCACCACACCTGCTTGGCGCGATGAACGATGTCCTCGATAATTTCGATACGGCTATTTGTGACTGCTAGCTCTTCGCGTAGCTCACTTTCTGAAAGTGCTCGCTGTGGATCTATTGAGAGGGTGAGCCTACCGTCAGGGAGGCGCAATATTGCGGTCGGTTCCACGCCATAATCTGATCATGCCCACTTCCGTGGGCGTCAACGGCCAGCTGCGCCAACATTCCGATTGACGGATATCTCAAAACTGTAATACCATGGAAACTGGAAAAGCAAGCAAGCGCATCGCGTGGATGGGCGACTCGAAAGATCGCCTAAGAGGATTTCCCGAAGAAGTCCGGTATGAAATTGGTTCTGCTTTGCGCCAGGCACAGTTCGGTGAGAGCCATCCATCCGCGAAAGCCGATGCGGGGTATTAATGCGGTTGAGATCGTTTCGGACTTCGACGGCGATACGTTCCGGGGCGTTTACACAACCAAAATCAAGGAATACATTTACGTCCTCCATTGCTTCCAGAAGAAATCGACAATCGGTATCAAGACCCAACAGCGCGATCTGAATCTGATTAGAGCGCGCCTTCGCGATGCCGAAGAGCATCACAAAGAGCGGGAGAGGGATGAAAAAAAACGTGCGGCGAGCGACCAAAGTCGAGGAGGGAAGCGATAATGTCTTCGCCGACATTGGGCTTCCGAATCCAGACGAGGCCCTTGCCAAGGCTGACGTGGCCCGCGAAATCAATCGGATCGTCTCAGAGCGCCGCTTAACCCAACTGGAAGCTGGAAGACTTCTGGGAATCGGCCAGCCCCGAGTGTCCCAACTCAAGCGTGGGCGCTTGGCTGATTTCTCTCTCGAAAAACTGATCGGGTTTGCCAAGGCGCTCGGCAATCAAGTCGAAATCGTCATCAAACCGGCGCCCGATCCGAGAATTAAGGTACGGGTTCCAGTTCATCGGATCGGCAGGTCCGATCGCCCTCGCCTTCGCCAGGATGGTCGATCACGGATTCCCGCTTGACCTGCCGCCGGCCACGAAAGACCTGCTGAGGTGAACTCGCCCGCCTCCCATCCCCCCTGCCCCATCTTCCGTTTGCAATCCTCTCGGCCTCTCTGATACCATCTAGTTGGCAGATCGGAATTCTCTCCTTTGAAGTGCCGCACATCCATCCTACGGAGTAAAATATCAACTGAATGAGCTTTACCGTTTTTCTTGGCAATCTCCCCACCTGGGTCACCGCCGATGACATCAAACAATGGTTGGCCGCTGAAGATCTCGTGGCCGATTCAGTAAAGGTGATCCGAAACCACGAAACCCAGGAGTCCAAAGGCTTCGCTTTCGTCGAAGCGCCCACCGGCGACGAGATGCAATCCATCATCCGCCGGTTCGATCGGGCTCCCCTGGAAGACCGCCTGCTGCGCGCTAATCCCGCCCAGCCGCCTAAGGGTAAGGATGCTCCTCCGCGCGGAGCTCAACCACCCGTCGCCGGCGCACCCATCAACCGCGTTCCTCCCAGACC
>PLZX01000157.1 GCA_003152325.1 Bryobacterales bacterium
CCTTCGCGCTCCAGAATCATGCGCAAGGAGCGGCCGATATTCTCTTCATCATCCACGATCAGCAAACGTTTGGAAGCCATTGGTAGCAACGGGCAGCAGCACGCGGAATCCAGCGCCGCCCAGTTCTCCTTTCACGAGTTCGATATCACCGCCCGACAACAGCGCGCTNNGCAACGCGGCCGTGCTGCTCCGCGGTGATGCCCAGGATGCGGCCGCCAACGCCGGCGGCCTCGGCGGCGTTTTCGAGGAGATTGGTGAGGATGCCTTTGATGAGATCCTGATCGGCGACGACGCGCGGGACGCCGCCGGACAAGCGGCAGTCGTAGGCCACTTCGGGATGGGCGGAGCGGAGGAAGGCGATGCGCTCCTGGAGCAGGGAATTTACGTCCAGCTCGCCGGGCTGCACGGGGGGCTCGGCGGCGAACTGGGAAAAAGCGCGGATGCGGCGTTCGAGGGTTTCGATCTCATCGACCACGATCTGCGCGGCCTGTTCGACGAAAGCGCGGTCGGCTTCGTCGTAGCGGGCCATCATCTCTTCGACGGTGAGGCGGATGGGGGTGAGAGAATTCTTGACCTCGTGAGCCATCTTGCGGGCGAGGGTTTGCCAACTGGCAAGCTGGCGCAGGTAGACGAGGCGCTCGGTGCTTTCCTGGAGCTTGTCGGCCATATGGTTGAAAGCCTGGATGGCGCGGCCGATCTCGTCGTCGCCAGGAGCGGGGACGCGGGCGGCGAGGTCGCCGGCGGCGAGTTTAGAGAGCCCGGCGGTCAATTGCTGGATGGGGCGGCTGATGCGGTGGGCCATGTAGACCAGCAAGGCGAGCGATGTGAGCCAGAAGGCGGTGGCGAGGAGAATGTAGGTGAGCCGGAAGCCGCGGCGGAGATCGCGCTCCTGGGAGGCGTCGGCGATATCGCGGGCCATGCCGATTTCACGCTTGAGGCGTTCGGTAGCGACTGCGCCGAGGGATGCGGAGTAGGACCAGATTTGGTCGCCGTGGCGCACCAGATAGAGCAGGTGGTCGCCCTCATTGCCGGACGGGACGAAGCGTTCGGTCTCCGCGGATTCGGCGAAGGAGCGGATGGGATCTGGCCAGGTGGTGCGGAAGGCCGCGTTGTATTTGGTGGGTGGGGCACCGCCGCCCTGGGCGTCGCGTCTGAGATCGTCGCACGCGCGATGGTAGAACTCCTGGCTGGTGTGGAGGAGGGACTGGGAGAGGGTGTCGACTTCGGCGGTGGCACGGATCAGGCCGGTGGGTTCGAGCAAGGAGGCGGTGAACCAGATGGTGGCAGCCAGAGGAGCAAGGGTGGCCGCCAGAAAGATCAGGACGAGCTTGTTGCGCAGGCGATTCATCCGATTTTCCCCCGGCCGGGCGTGCGGACGAGATCTACCAGGCGAAAGGGACCGGCGGGCCTGGTCCACTGAGGATCGTCTGTGCCGGGCTGGCGGCTGAAGAACTCGATGAAAAAGCTCTTAATGCTGATGCCGGAATCGCCGAGGACTTGGGAGAGATCCTTACGCGGAACGGTTCTGAGGTCGAGAAGGAGCCAGAAAGGGCGGTCGGGGGGCAATCCGGAGGCGTTGATGGCGAGGTTTTCGATGCACCAGGCTTCGGCAGCGGAGGCCGGCAGGAGAACCGTGCGCGGGGTAGGTTCCGGCATCGACACGGAGAACTTGTCCTTTGACCAAATATCGTAGCTCACCACGAAACGGGCGTCGGTGCGCCGGAAGGGTGTGAGGAAAGGATCGCGGAAGAGGGTGAGGCGCCCGAAATAGACGACAGTTCCCCCCTCTGTTAAGCGTTGGAGCGGCTTACCGGTAAGAAAATGCAGGTCGGGCGAGGAGATGTGGAGGTTGTCTCCATCGAAGGAAACGGCTAAAGAGTCAGCGGCCCGCGCGCGGAATAGAGGGACCGCCAAGCCGGCCAACAGCCAGCTACGTCGGCTAATCTGTGAACCCCGCGAGGGTTCTGCCATCAGGGAAGAATGCCCATCATGAAAATCGGTTCTACATGGCCGGAACGCACCGGAAAAGCAACTGCAAGAGAAAAGACGGATTCGCGCAGACCGAACCCGAGCGATTGCCTGGGGGTCGCCTGCTGGCCGGCGTCCCAAATGGCTCCAGCATCATAAAAGACCTGGAGCGGGCCATATCTGTATTCGACGGAGTTGTGGACGGCACGGTTTCCGCCGAATGGGTCCAGTTCGTACTTATTCCAGCCGCGCAAGTAGTACGTATTGCCCATTACGAAGCGATCAGACAGCGGCGCGCGCCCGAGGATCATGCCGGTCCAGGCATTGTCAGTGATCACATGTTTGCCGTGGCGGAACTGGTAGCGCACGCCGGCGGTGCGCATGGAGTAGACGAAATCGCTACCTAAAGCTCTGGTGGCCGCGTGCAGAGAGCAATCTGCGTCCAGATCCTGCTGGCTGTCGGAATCCCCCAGGCGCCGATGATAACGCAGAGTAGTAATCAGAGCGTCGGAGGCTACCGTACCCGCGGCCGGATCTTCATTTTCGAAACGTTCCACACGCGCGCCGACTTCGAGGGTGAGAGGCTTGGCGAGCGTGATGGTGACGGAAGGCTGGAAGTTCTGGCGCGCGCGGTAGGCCCCGGAGGTGAGGTCGGGATGGGCGGCGAGCGCGGCGATGGTGCTGGTGTCCCACTGATCGTGATAGCTTTCGACTTGGAAGCGGAAGCTGATGCGATCGCTGAGGAGGCGCTTGTCTTCGTAGTGCGCGCGGAAGCCGGCGTAGCGTTCGTCGAGCCAGTCGCCGTCGCTGACCAGGCCCAAGGAGAAGGAATGGGGGCCGACAGTGAGACCGGCCGCGCCGCTGCCGCTCCAGCCCTGCTTGGAATCGTAGACAAACTGATCGAGGTTGAGATCGGCGGAGATCTTGGCGGGCTTGACTTCAAATTCGACGCGGACCTCCTCCGGGTTCTGGCCGCGGACGACGCGGTGGACGACCTCGCGGGCGCTCAACTCCTTTTTCAGATTGGCGGCGAGCGAATCGAGGCCCGCGGGGTTGAGTTTCTGCCCGATGAGGGCGACCAATTCATGACGCAGGCCGAGGCTGATCTTGTCGGTGGTTTCGGAACGGAGGTTGGTAGTCCATCCCTTACCGGAGAGGATCACGGATTCGACCGTATAGCGGGCGTTGACATTGACATCGGCATCCTGCGGTGCGGCGACGAGGAGGCTGCAGAGCAGAAGGCAGCCGAGCCAGGCGTATCTCATGCCGCGGTGGAAAGCACGCTGGACACCAATTGCAGACCATTGCAACCAAAGGGGATAATTCAGAGGCTGATGTGCGGGTAGTTCACAGGTGTGCAGCCCGACCGAAAAGGGGGGCCGCACCTCGGGGAAAGTGGGGCGGGGACTACAGAACTTTGGCCAGCTCAGTCGCAAAGGCGCTGCGGGGCGTCTGTTCGCGGTCCTTGCCGCTACGCCGTTTCCGGTCCGGTCTGGGAGGAACGCGGTTGATGG
>PLZX01000304.1 GCA_003152325.1 Bryobacterales bacterium
CTCCGGCACTCGCCTCATCGTTACGGAGAATGAAGTCGCCAAAGTGGAAGATCTCATCCGCCAGGTGGGCTCCCCGCAGGACCTCGGGATGATCTTCTCCAACATCTGTACCACACCCGATTTCTCCGCCATCTACACTACCAACTCGGCCATGCACACCGCCTTCGTACAGGTCAGCTTGAAGGAAGATCACAAGGTCGGCAGCTACGACTACATGGCTCGCGTCAAACAAAAGCTGTCCCGGGAAGCTCCCGAACTCACCGCCTACTTCCAGTCGGGCGGTCTGGTGGATGCCGTGCTGAATATGGGTATGCCCGCGCCAATCGACGTTCAGGTGGATGGCTTGAACATGCAGAAATCGCACGATCTTGCGGTCGAACTATCCGCGCGGATTCGCAAAATTCCCGGCGTGGCCGACGTCTACACTCCGCAGGACATCGACTACCCCGCGCTGCGCCTCGATATCGACCGCACCCGCGCCAGCGAACTGGGGCTGGATCAGCGCGAAGTGGTGGACAACGTCATCACCGCGCTCACTTCCAACGGCATGATCGCGCCCAGCTACTGGATCGATCCCAAAAACGGCAACGACTATATGTTGACCGTGCAATATTCCGAGAGCCAGGTGAAGAACTTGAACGATCTGCGCGCCATCCCTTTGCGTGGGCCCAATGGAGCGGCATCCGCCCGTCTCGACGCCATCAGCAACGTCACCCGCATTCTGTCGCCCACCGAGGTGGATCACTACGCGCTGCGCCGCACCACCGATGTCTATGTCCGACCGCTCAATGAGGATCTCGGCAAAATCGCCAACGCCATCGACGGCATCATCGCCGATACCAAGAAGCCCGAGGGTCNNCCGCCCGGGTTGGCCGGGGTTATCGTCACTCTGTACCTCACCGGCACCACCCTCAACGTCATGTCGCTGATGGGCGTCGTCATGCTCGTCGGCATCGCCGTCTCCAACAGCATCCTGATCGTGGAGTTCACGCGCCACCTCCGCTCCGATGGAATGAACGTGCGCGACGCCGTCGCGATGGCCTGCCGCGTCCGCTTGCGTCCGGTGCTCATGACGTCGCTCGCCACCATCATCGGCTTGCTTCCCATGGCGTTGAAGCTCGGCGCCGGCAGTGAGGCCTACGCGCCCTTGGCGCGCGCTATTCTCGGCGGTCTCAGCGTGTCCGTGGCCCTCACCGTTTTCCTGGTCCCAGCCACTTACGTGCTGGTCTATGACAGGTCACACTAATATGCGATCCTCAATTCTCCTTGCTCTGGTTGCTTTCGGCGTGGCGCAGGCCCAACCGACCATGCGTCTCACCCTCGCCGAAGCGCAGCGCCTGGCCATCCAGAATAACCCGCAGTTCTCCGGCGCCAGGTTCACCGCCGCCGCCGCCAACCAGGTACCCAATCAATACAAGGCCAATCTGCTGCCGAACCTCTCCGGCAACTTCACTAGCGTGGGCGCTGACAACGGAAGCCGTATCGCCGCCGGCGCCCTGAATAACCCGGTGATCTATGACCGCGTAGGCTCCGGATTGACCATCAGCCAGCTCGTCACGGATTTCGGCCGCACGAGCAATCTGATCGGCATGGCCAAACTGCAAGCCGCCGCCCAGGATCAGGTCGCCGAAACCACTCGCGCCGACATTCTTCTGGCCACCAGCAGCGCCTATTTCGCCGTCCTCAGCGCCCAATCCGTTTTGAAAGTCGTCGGCGAAACCGTGAAGGCTCGTCAGACTGTGGTGGACCAGGTAACCGCTCTCGTCGAGATAGCCAAACGCAAGTCTACACTCGACCTCAGTTTCGCCAACGTCAACCTGTCGGGCGCCAAGCTGCTTCTGGTGCAGGCCCAGAACGAACTGAAGGCCGCTGAAGCCCGCCTCGCTGCTGCCATGGGCCTGCCTGGTGAGTTAACCTTCGTGCTGGCGGATGAACCCATGCCTCCCGCCATACCCGATCGCGTCCAGGGCCTGATCGACGCTGCGATTCAGAATCGGCCTGAGTTGAAGGACTTGCGCCTCCAGCAGAGCGCCGCGGAGCGCTTAACCAAGGCCGAGCATGCCCTGTTTTTTCCCAGCGTCGGCGTGTTGGGCACCGCCGGCTTTGCCCCCGCTGCCGAAGCCCAGATCCCAGGCCGCTACGGCGCCATCGGCCTGAATATCTCCGTCCCGATTTTCAACGGAGGACTCTTCCGGGCCCGCCAGACCGAAGCCGAACTGAAGGCCAAGGCCGCCGGTGAAAACGTCAACGATCTGCAGAACCGCGTCATCCGCGATGTCCGCATCGCCTTCGTGAACGCCAACACCGCCTTTGAGCGCATGGCCCTGACCCAGGAATTAGTCAAACAGGCGCAACTGGCCATGGACCTGGCGCAGAACCGTTACGAACTGGGCCTCTCCGACATCGTGGAGTTGAGTCAGGCGCAGCTCAACCTCACTTCCGCGCAGATCGCCAACACCACCGCCATGTACGACTACCAGGCGCAGCGCATCAACGTCGACTACCAGACCGGCGCCCTGCACTAACAGGCGCCCCCGTCAACTGATCACTCCCTTGCGAATCGCGTACAGAATCAGTTCCGCCCCGCTGTGCAGATTCAGCTTCTGTAAGATGTTGCTGCGGTGCGTTTCCACCGTATAGAGGCTCAGGTTGAGAATCGCCGCCACCTCTTTGTTGCTCCTGCCTTCGGCCAGCAATTGCAGCACCTCGCGCTCCCGGGTGGTGAGCAGCTCGAAGCTGTCCTCCACCTGGCGCTCCTGCATCTGGCGCACGTAGTCTTCCACTAACATCTTGCTGATCGCCGGGCTGAAGAAGGCCTTGCCCTCGCTCACCGCCTTCACCGCGTTGATCAGGTCGTGTTCCGCGGAATCTTTCAGGATGTAAGCGCGCGCGCCGGCCTTCAAAGCTTTCAGCACGTAGCCTTCGTCGGAATGCATGCTCAGGAAGACCACCGCCGTCTGGGGCTGTTTGGCGGTGATCTGGCGGGCGGCCTCGATGCCGTTGAGCGCCGGCATGGCNNGGCTGGTTTTCGAGCAGCAGGCGGAGGCCCTTGCGCACTACCGTGTGATCGTCGGCCAGGAGAATGCGAATGGTCTTCATTTTAGCGGAAGCACCACTTCAATCGACGTGCCCGATCCGGGCGTCGAATCCACCGTGACGCTGCCGCCCAGGTGGTTGACTCGCTCTTCGATGCCCAGCAGCCCCATGCCGCGCTCGCGGCGTGTGTCGAACCCGCGGCCGTCGTCGCGGATCAAGAGCTGCAGGCGGTCCTGTTCCTGCCGCACCGCCACCTCCACGTGCCGCGCGCTGGCGTGTTGCTCGCAGTTGTGCAGCCCTTCCTGCACGACGCGATAAATGCACGTTTTGTGCTCCTCTGGAAGTTCCTCGGAAACCTGGTCGGCCGAAACCTTTACCCACACACCGCTGCGCTTGGAAACCTCCCGCGCCTGCCATTCAAGCGCCGCAATCAGGCCGAGGTCGTCGAGCATCGAAGGACGCAGCAGCAGCGCCATGTTGCGCACCACGCTGATGGAATTCTCCACCTCGTGTTTGATCCCGGCGGCTTTTTCCGCCATGGCTTCCATGTTTCCCTCGCGAATCAGCGTGGAGAGATTGGCCATCTCAACTAACACTCCCGTCAGTGCCTGGCCCACTTCGTCGTGCAACTCGCGCGAAATCGAACGCCGCTCCTCTTCCTGGGCCTCCACCAGCCGGGCGGAGAGCGCTTTCAGTTCTTCCCGCGCCCGCACAATCTCGTCCAGGTTTGCGGCCCTCTGGTTCTCCAGGCCCAGGATGCGCCGCATGCTCGAAGCCGCCAGCAGCAGCCCCAGCCCGATGGTGAGTCCCAGGATCAACGTGAGACGGCGCCGGAACTGCGAGAATGTCGCCTCCACCCTCACTTTTCCGGCGTTCAGTTGAGCTTCGTTGAGCGCGCGAATCTGGTCGGCCAGCCCCAGCATCGCCGTGCGTCGCGGGAAGACCTCGTCGCGCAGGAAAAGGTAGCCGTCGCGCCCGCGTTCGGCGGCGCTCCATGCGAAGACCGGCTCGAGCACGCCCCAATAGGACGCCAGATCCTGCGTGAGGACTTGGAATGGCCCGGCTTCCGCGCCCTTCACCAGTTTCCGGTATTCGTTGAGCGCCGCGTCCATGTCACTGCGGCTTTCCAGCAGGCTATAGCGGTGGCCTTCCGCCTTGCCGCTTTCCGGCTCCAGCAGGTAGTCGCGGACGTATGTGCCGGAAACGTAAAGATCGGCGCGAATGCGGTCGAGTACCCGCGTCCGCCGCAGAAAGTCCTCGCGGATTTCGTCATTGCTTGTTTGAATCTCCGTGAGGGCCTGCATGCCGTCGAATTCGGCGAAGGCCATCAGCAACAGCAGCCCGCCGAAGCCGGCCATCAGGACCAGGCGGCTATTGGCGGCCAGCGCGCGATTGCGACCAATCGAAATCATATGTACCAGGCGATACAGGTTCTATCCTATCGCTCCCACACTCCCCTGGCGTAACCCTCATTCCCTCCGCGTCTCCCCGCCTCCGCGTTGAACCCTTGTCATCAATCCGTAATTAACTTACTTCGCATCTTACCCGACTTACCTTGCCGGATCTCAAATGGCGTAGTAAACTTTCCTGGATGAGTAATTTCACGTCGCAGTGGTCAAAGGGAAGCCGGGAAGATGTGCGGATTCTCAAGCTGACGGGCCCGTTCACCCTCGCAGCCGTCTTCGAGTTCCAGGCGGAGGTCCGCAAAGACCCGCCGCGCGTCCTCATTATTGACCTCGCCGACGTGCCCTACATGGATTCCGCNNGTGTCGGACCGGCTCAAGACCCTGTTCAAAGTGTCCGGAGTGGATGGGTTGTTGAGTATCTATCCCTCCGCCGCGCAAGCCGAGGCTGAATTAGGAAAGTAGCCGGCCGCCCATGAGGGACTCGATCTCGCGTAAGGCCCTCGTGATTGCCGCGGCCGCGGCGGCGCCCCTGCTGCTCATCATCTTCGTCTGGGTTCCCAGCCAGCAAGTTCGCATCCTGTCGGTCGTCGTGGCGCTCAGTGGCCTGTCAGTCGTGTGGCTCGTCGCGCGCGCCGCCGCCCGCCGCATCAACGGGCTTGCCGCCTTCGTGGACGGTATGCTGGATCACGGCGACGCCGGCCAAAAGTTGCAAACCGGGGACGACGAGTTCGGCTCGCTCGCCCGCTCGCTCTCGCGCATGACTCCGCGGATTGCCGAACTGGTCAGCCGCCTCAGCGTGGAATTGACGCGCCGCGAGGCGGTCCTCGCCAGCATGACCGAGGCCGTATTGGCGGTCGACGCGCAGTTGAACGTTACGTTTTGCAATCACTCCTTCCAGCAGGCCGTCGGCGACCACCACACCGCCGAAGGCGTCCCCCTGATCCGGATTGTGCGCGACCCCGGACTCTTTCGCGTTCTGAAGCAGGTGGTGGATTCCGGCGAGACGCTGCGCGAGCGGCTGCAATTGTCGGCCACCGAAGCCCGCACCTTTGAGGTTTGCGCGGCGCCGCTCTCCAACAGCACTTCGCGCGGCGCCATCGCGATCCTATATGACGTAACGCCACAGGAACGGCTGGAGCGCGTCAAGCGCGACTTCATCGCCAACGTTTCTCACGAATTCCGCACGCCCCTCGCTACCATTCGCGGCTACGCCGAGACCTTGCTCGATGGCGGCCTCGAGGACCATCAGAACCGCCGCAAGTTTGTCGAAATCATCCAGGCCAATGGTGTGCGGCTGAACAACATCGCGGCCGATTTGCTGACCTTGTCGGAGCTCGAAGCGGGCCGGCCGGAGCCTGACCCCGGGCCCATTCCGGTCAGCGACGCCGTGTACGGGGCGATACACGCGGTCGAACCGGCGGCGCGCTTGCGCGGCCTCGCTCTGAGCGCCGGGTCCATCCCCGACGTATATATTCTCGGTTACGGAATTCGTTTCGAACAGGCCTTGCTGAACCTTCTGGACAACGCCATCAAGTTCAATCGCGATAACGGCGAGGTGCGCGTGGAAGTTCGCGCGGTGCCCGATAGCCGCGTCGAAATCTCCGTCTCCGACACTGGCGTGGGAATTCCACCGGAGGACCTGTCGCGCGTCTTCGAGCGTTTCTACCGCGTGGATAAGGCGCGCTCCCGACAGGTGGGCGGCACCGGCCTGGGTCTTTCCATCGTGAAGCATGCCATCGAACAAATGAACGGCGCCATCGCCGTCGAGAGCCGCCTGGGAAGCGGTACCCGCTTTACCATTACCCTGCCGCAATTCGATACTGGTAAGTGAGTCTTAATCTCTCAGTCATCGTACGGTAACATCGCTTCGCTAACCTCAAGCCTTAGCTCTTCAATTCAAGTTGCATTCATCTCCAATTCTCGGGAAGGAACAATGACGAAATCACGCACAGCAGCATTCGCATTAGCCCTGATGACAGTGGCGTTCCTCGGTACCGGCTTCGCGGCCGATCCGGCGGACAAGCCCAAGACCGCAACCGACGCCGCCGCGGAACTGGCCGCCCTGAAAGTCCAGCTCGCGGCGCAGCAGAAACAGATCGAGCAGTTGCAAACCGCTTTGCAATCCCAAATGAAGATGCTGGATCAGATGGCGGCCAACACTGCTCCTGCCGCGGCGCCGCCCCGCTCAGCCGGCCTGGGCGAGATCGCTTCCACCACTCCCATGTTGCCGCCTGCTCCCCCCGCCGTCGCCGCTCCCCGCATCTTCACGCCGCCCGCTCCCCAAGCCGCCGCCGCAGAAGCCTCGTCACCTCTACAAATCAAGATCGGCGACACCACCATCATGCCGGTGGGATTCATGGACCTCACGGCGGATTGGAAAGACAAGAACGCCGGCGGCAGCCTCGGCAGCAGTTTCGGTAGCGTTCCGTACAACAACGCGGCCACCTCCAAGCTCTCCGAGTTCCGCTTTAGCCCGCAGAACTCGCGCATCGGCTTTCGCATCGATGGCAATTGGAAGGGCGCGCATTTCCTCGCGTACAACGAATTCGACTTCCTGGGCCAAAGCGGCGCTACCAACCTCAGCGTCACCAACGGCGCTTTCGTGCCGCGCCTCCGCCTCTTCTGGGTGGACGTCCGCAAGGGCCAGTGGGAAATGCTCGCCGGCCAGAGCTGGAGCATGTTGACGCCCAACCGCAAAGGCATCTCCGCGCTGCCGGGCGACCTCTTCTATAGCCAGGTCGTAGACGTGAACTACATGGCGGGACTCACCTGGACGCGCCAGCCGGGCGTTCGCTTCCTCTATCATCCGAGCGATAAGGTGACCGTGGGCCTCTCGTTAGAGAATCCGGATGCCTATATCGGCGGCTCCGGCGGAGGCTCCAGTATTACGCTTCCATCCGCACTGAGCGGCCTCGCAGGCACGCAGTTGGACAGCACTGCCAACGTTCAAACCACTCCCAATCTGCACCCCGACATCATCGCCAAGATCGCCTTTGATTCCAGCTCGCACGTCCACTTCGAGATCGCGGGCATCGAGCGGACCTTCAAGCTTTGGAACACCACCACCGGCCAGCCGGCCTCCGGCCAGTACTCCACCAAAGCCGGCGCCGGCGGCTCGTTCAACGGCAATTTCGAAATCCTGCCCAACTTCCGCCTCATCACCAACAACTACTGGAGCGATGGCGGTGGCCGCTATATGTTTGGCCAGGCGCCGGACCTGGTGGTGCGCTCCGATGGCAGCGTCAGCCCGCTTCACTCGGGCGGCACGGTGGATGGCTTTGAAGCCATAGTGAATAAGAACACCTTGTTGTACGCCTACTACGGTGCAATCTACATCGGCCGCGACGTCGCCATTGATGCCAACGGCACCAGTCTGGTCGGCTATGGCTACCGCGGCGCCGCCAACAGCCAGAACCGCTCGATCCAGGAAATCACGTTCGGCCTTAACCAGACCATCTGGAAAGACGCCAAGTATGGCGCCCTCAACTTCATGGCTCAGTATGAATACCTCATGCGCGCCCCCTGGTATTGGGCCGCGGCTGTCGCCGGTGGCAAAGGCACGCACGACAACACGATCTACCTGAACCTGCGCTACACGCTGCCCGGTGGCGCGCCGAGCATGAAGTAACTCACGGGTCCGGTCAACAATTCACGGAACCGTAACATCAATTAACCGAACTGTAACTTACGGGTGAGAAAATTATGGTGAAGACAAATATGAAGAGAATAGCTCTGGCCTTGGCTGGCCTGCTGATGGGGAGCGCCACCGTCGCGATGGCGCAGAAGATCAACGCCGCGGGTGCTACCTTTCCCGCGGCCATCTACCAAAAGTGGTTCGAGGAATTCCACAAGCTGCATTCCAGCATCGAGATTAATTATCAATCGATCGGTTCTGGCGGCGGAATCGCCCAATTAACGGGCGGTACGGTGGACTTCGGGGCGTCGGATATGCCAATGACCGACGACCAGCTATCGAAATTGAAGGTGAGAGCCTTCCACTTCCCGACCGTACTGGGAGCGGTGGTTCCGACTTACAACATCCCGGGTGTTGCGGCGGATCTCAAGTTCACCCCGGAGACTCTTTCCGGCATCTTCCTTGGCGCCATCACGAAGTGGAATGATGCGCGCCTGGTAAAGGACAACCCCGGCATCGCGCTTCCGAAAGACGACATCGTGGTGGTGCACCGTTCGGATGGCAGTGGTACCACCTTCGTCTGGACGGATTACCTCTCCAAAGTCAGCCCCGAATGGAAGAGCAAAGTAGGGGCGAATACCTCCGTGAGCTGGCCCGTGGGTCTGGGCGGCAGAGGAAACGAGGGAGTCGCTGGTCTGGTGAAGCAGACGCCCGACTCAATTGGCTACGTGGAGCTGGTTTGGGCGGCCCAGAACAAGCTGACGATTGGCCTGGTGAAGAACTCCTCCGGTGCCTTCGTGAAGGCCGACGTGGATTCCGTGACCGAAGCCGCGGCCGGCGCTGCCAAAGAGATCCCCGCCGACTTCCGGATCTCGATTACCAACGCTCCGGGAAAGAAAGCCTTCCCCATTTCCAGCTTCACCTACCTGTTGATCCCGAACCAGATTCCAGATGCAGCCAAGAGCAAAGCGATCACGGCATTTCTTCAGTGGATGTTGGCTGACGGCCAAAAATACGCTGCCGGCCTCTACTACGCTCCCCTGCCGAAGGAAGTGGTCGCCAAGGAGATCAGGCAGATCGAGCAGATCAACGCGAAGACCAAATAACGCGGTACGACAGCAAGCATGGCTACGCCGTTAGTTGTAGAAAATCCGGTGATCCGGCGACAAACTCAGACGGGCGACATTGTCGCCCGCTGGGTCGTTACTTTATTTGCGGCCACCATCCTGCTGGTGACCGTGCTCGTGGTGTACCAGCTTTGGGCCACTTCTGCGCCGTCCCGCCATAAGAGCGGATTCGGATTCCTCTTTTCCTCGCAATGGAACCCGGTGACCGAAGAATTCGGAGCGCTGCCCTTTATTTACGGCACCGTGGTCACTTCGATTCTGGCGCTGCTCATATCGGTTCCGCTGGGGTTGGGCGCCGCGGTTTTTCTGGCGGAACTGGCGCCGGCGCGCCTGTCGAGTGCGCTCACGTTTCTGGTAGAGCTCTTGGCGGCCATTCCCAGTGTCATTTATGGGTTGCTGGCGCTCTTCACCGTGGTTCCACTCATGCGGCTGTACGGCGAACCGTTTCTGAAATCGGCACTCGGTTTTTTGCCTTTGTTCAAGGGCCCCGCCTACGGCGTCGGCTTTCTGACCGCGGGCATAGTTCTATCCTTCATGACCTTACCGTTTATTGTTTCGGTATCGCGCGAATCCCTCTTGGCCGTGCCGCGGGAACAACGGGAAGCTGCGTTGGCGTTAGGGGCTACCCGCTGGGAAACCACGTGGAAGGTAGTCATCCCCTACGCGAAGCTTGGCATCTTCGGATCCATTTTCCTCAGCCTCGCGCGGGCGTTGGGCGAAACCATGGCGGTCACCATGGTCATCGGGAACGATCCGAAAATCAGCGCCTCGCTTCTCGCCTCGGGCTATTCGATCGCCGCCGTCATCGCCAATGAGTTCACGGAAGCCACAGGAACCATCTACCCGGCAGCCTTGGTCGAGCTTGGATTGGTTCTTTTCTTTCTGACCATCATCATCAACGGAGCGGCGCGCCTCATGATCATGGCGACTACTAGAAAGGGCTCCAAACGGGCATGAGCAAGCGGTTGCTATGGCGCAAAGCCGTCAACGCGGTGATGCTGACGCTTACCGGCGTTTTCACCTTCATCACGGTCGCCACTCTTTTCCTGATATTGGGGTGCCTGGTCTATTACGGAGGCCGTTCGCTGGACTGGAATTTCTTCACCAAGTTGCCGCTGTCGGCGGGGGAAGAGGGCGGCGGTTTGGCCAATGCGATCGTCGGCAGCTTGGAAATCGTCGGCCTGGCTGGATTGATTGGACTTCCCGTGGGATTTCTGGCCGGCGTTTACCTGGCTGAGTTTGAGGACAAGGTGTTCGCATCGCTGGTCCGGTATGTGGCTGACTTGCTGAATGGGATCCCTTCCATTGTGGTGGGGCTTCTCGCCTGGAGTCTGGTGGTGGTTCCGATGAAGCAGTTTTCGGCCGTCGCCGGTTCCATTGCGTTGAGCGTCATGTTGATTCCGGTTGTGGCCCGGCAAACGGAACAGTTTCTGCGGGACGTCCCCAATTCCCTTCGGGAAGGCGCCCTGGCGCTGGGCGCCAGCAAATGGAAAATGATCGCTACCGTAGCTGTCCCCGCCGGTAGCAAGGGAATCCTGACGGGAATGATCCTTGGAATGGCACGCATTGCAGGCGAGTCCGCGCCTCTGCTGTTTACCGCCTTCAACAATCAGTTCTGGAACGGGGGCATCACCCAGCCGACGGCCTCGCTACCCGTGATGATTTACTTCCGCGCCCTTTCCGGATACGAAGACTGGCACCGGCAGGCCTGGGCAGCCGGCCTCGTTTTGATCTCGATGGTCTTAACCGCCAATATCCTGGCGCGTCTGGTTTTGGCAAAGGGGGTTTCTGTTCCACGTGGCTAGCACTCCAAAATCTATGAGCAACGCACCCGAATTCGCTTCACAGCCCAAGGCGGCCCAGGGTCAAAAAGCGGCTCCAGTGCCGCCGGCCGCGCCGCAGCCCGGCCCCAAACTGCGGGCCAGCAACGTCAACTTCTATTACGGCTCGTTCCAGGCCTTGTACGATGTCTCTCTGGACATGTTGACCAATCGCGTGACGGCCTTGATCGGCCCTTCCGGATGCGGCAAGTCTACCTTTCTGCGGAACCTCAACCGCATCAACGACACCATCCGCAATTCGCACATGGAAGGGCAAATCCTGCTGGATGATGAGGACGTCGCCGCAGTCGATGTCACCAACCTCCGCCGCCGTGTCGGCATGGTATTCCAGCGCCCCAACCCGTTCCCCAAATCCATCTTCGACAACGTCGCCTACGGCCTGCGCATCAACGGGATGGCCACCCGTTCCGATCTGCGGGACAAAGTCGAGCGCAGCTTGCAGCGCGCGGCTCTTTGGGACGAAGTGAAGGACAAGCTCCACGATTCCGCCTACGCGCTCTCCGGCGGCCAGCAGCAGCGCCTTTGCATCGCGCGCGCACTGGCGGTGGATCCCGAAGTCCTCCTCCTCGACGAGCCCTGTTCCGCCCTCGACCCCATCGCCACCGCCAAGATCGAAGAGCTGATGTTCACCCTAAAGGACCAGTGCACCATGGTGATCGTCACGCATAACATGCAACAGGCCGCGCGTGTCGCGGATTTTACCGGCTTCTTCCTAATGGGGCGATTGATCGAATACAATCTGACCGATGTCATCTTTCGCAATCCGGCCAAGAAAGAAACCGAAGATTACATCACCGGCAGGTTTGGTTAGACAAGGGGGTCAGTGAGTTGCGCCATTTTACCGTCGAGCTCGAGGAGCTGAATCACAAGTTATTGGAGATGGGTGGCATGGTGGAATCCGCCATTCACCGCAGCGTCCGTTCCCTGGTGGAACAGAACAAGGAGCTGGCCGAACAGGTCATTCGCGACGAGCCCGCCATCAACCGCATGGAAATGCAGATCGACGGCCTCGTCACCCGCCTGCTGGCCCTCAACCAGCCCGTCGCGCGCGATCTCCGTTTCCTCACCTCCGCGCTCAAAATCAACACCGATCTGGAACGGATCGGCGATCTCGCCCAGCACATCGCCGAGCGGTCCCTGTCGCTCATGCACCATCCGCTCGTCAAGCCCATGACGGACATCCCCAAGATGGCCTCGCTGGTGCAGTCCATGCTTCTCAAGTGCCTCGACGCTTTTGTGAACGGCGATACCGAAATGGCTCGCAACGTGCTTCTCTCGGACGATGAAGTGGACAACTTGCGCGACGCCGTTTACGCCGATCTCCTGGCCACCATGCAGCGCGATCCCGGCGTGGTTCCCGCCGCCGTCGACCTCATCTTCGTGGCCCGCAATCTGGAGCGCATCGGCGACCACGCCACCAATATCGCCGAAGACGTGGTCTTCCTGGTGAAGGGCATCGACGTCCGTCACCACGCCGAAGACGAGACCGATCTCAGCATGCCCCGGCCCCGCGAGTGAGCGCCCGCCGCACCAGCCCCGCCAGCGCTGCGATGAACCGTGGCGAATCGTTCAGCCCCGGCGCCATCCGATAGTCTTCGATCCCCAGGCCGCGCGCCTGTTCGCGATGTTCGATGTCGATTTCATGCAGCGTCTCCACGTGATCCGACACGAATGAGATCGGCACCACCAGCATCCGTTTGCGCTGCTCCGCCCCGAGGCGCGCCACCGTCTCGTGCATCGAAGGCCGCAGCCACTTCGACGCCCCCACTTTGCTCTGGTAGCAGAGGTGCCGCCTCCCCTGCCATCCGCCGCGCTGCCATACCAGTTCCACCGTCCGCTCGATCTGGCGCTGGTACGGATCGCCCCCGTCGATCACCGCCACCGGCACACTGTGGGCGCTGAATACGAAATCGAACTCGCGGCTGTCTGCGCCCGCGAGTGCTGTGCGGACCGCTTCCACCACCGCGTCCAGATAGGCTTCGTCTTCGTGAAATTCCTCGACCGCATACACCACCGGATTCCAGCCGTTGGCG
>PLZX01000252.1 GCA_003152325.1 Bryobacterales bacterium
CGGCGAAGTCCTTGGCCTTGGCCAGACCGTCTTCCTTGGTGGAAACCCGCCTGTTCTTTCCTGCAAGGTAGGTGGCGCACTGCCATCGGCTGCTGTTGTCGCGCCTGTAAACGTGGACCTTGCCGCCCAGGATCGTGTGTTTTTCCGGCATAAGGTTCGCGCTGCGGTAAAAGCCAAACTGTGCAACGCTTGTGTAAGTGTATCACAGGGGTCAAGATTTTAGGTATCTAGCTGAAAACAGGCGTCTTTACATGGATGAAAAGTTGGATACAGATGATTTTGAGTCCGGTTCGTCTGCCAATTCCGACACTCCGGCTTGGGGTGTCCTGGTTAGTTAATTGTACAACGAGGTTCCGCCCTGGGGCGCGTCATCGCTCCGTGCGCTATCCTTACGGTCACATGAAGCCCGCGCTTCTTGGCTTCCTTTTATGCGCCACCCTGGCCGCGCAGCCAGCCAGCTTGGAGGGCACCGTGGTCAATCAGGCCACCGGGCAACCGCTCGCCGGCGTCCATGTCCGCCTCGTAACCGGCGATTTCAGCGACAGCGGCAATGGTCAGATCGTCTATGGCGCCATCAGCGACCGCGCCGGCCACTTCTCCGTCACCAACATGAAGCCCGGGATCTATGTGGTGATCCCGGAGCGCGCCGGCTTTGTTGCAGCGTCGCCCGCCAAGCCGGCCATGCCCGTCACATTCGTCCCGCTCAGGGCCGGCCAGCAACTCGCCGGCTACAAGCTCGAAATGACGCCCCACGCCACCATCTCGGGCCGCGTCGTGGATGAGTACGGCGATCCCGTGCCACACGTCGCCGTGCAGTTGGAGCCCGTGGCTGGCACTCAGATCGATCCGTTCACCGAACCGCAGGGCAACTCCACCGACGACCGGGGAGAGTTCCGTCTGGTCGCCGCACCCGGCCGTTACTATCTCAAAGCACCGAACTTTTTCTCCCCACAAGAATCCGCTCCCGAGATTCGAACCGACGGCAGTACCGCTGCGCCTTACGCCGCCACTTACTATCCCAGCGCGGCCAGTGCCAGCGCCGCATCCATCGTGCAGGCAGCCCCCGGCCAGGATATCGCAGGCCTAGAGATCCGGCTCACGCGCCATGCGCCAGCCGCCGGCGATGCGGGCGCTTTCACCATCAGCGGTATCGTCACCGGCGCCCCCGACAATTCCATGGTCAGTGTCTTCCTTCACCATGGTGAAAGCCCCGGCCAGATGGGCGATTCGGAGGGAGGCAATGCCCGGCCTGACGGCACATTCGCCTTCCGCGGCTTGCAGCCGGGCTCCTATCGCGTGTTCGCGCATTACTCGTCTGGCAAAACCTACCTGCTGAGCCAGCCCATGGATCTCACTCTCGGCAGTTCCGACCAGACCAACCTGCAACTGGTGCTCGCGCCCGCCGAAGAAATCACCGGGATGCTCGAAATCGCCGGCGACGCGACGCGCGCGGCACCGGCGGAAAAGCGCACCGTGCGCCTCGATCCGGCCCCCCCCTTCGACACATCCGGTAACCCCGAGACAACTCCCGGAGAGGTCGATGCGAAGGGCGCCTTCCGCATTGGCAACGTCGCTCCCGGCCGTTTCGTCCCGGTAGTAGACCCACTCCCGGAGAACGCCTATATCCAGTCCGTCACGCTCGATAACACGCCGGCGCCCGATCACATCCTGGATTTCTCGCACGGAGTCAAAGGCTCGCACATCAAAATCACCGTGAGCCGCGATGGCGCCCAAGTGTCCGGCACGGTGCTCGACCAAGACGGACAACCACTGGTTAGCCCGCTGGTCATGATTTTCCTGGCGACCGATCCGAAGCAGTTGCGGGAGATGCAACCGGACAATCCGCACAGAGCCACCGAAGGCAAGTACTCGATCAACGCCATTCGCCCCGACAAGTACCGTCTGTTCGCCTTGGATCTGTTGACGCTCGCTTCAGACGCCCTTGACCTAAACTCCGACGATGACGAGCTGATGAAGATGTTGTTCAATTCCGCGGAAGAGATCGAAATCAAGCCCGGCGACCGCGTCATGAAAGACCTGAAGGCCATCGACAAGCTCCCGGGGAAGGAACCGCATGCTTCGCAATAGCTGTGGGGCAGCCAATCCTGGCTGCCGCCGCCTTTCANNGCCCTTGCCTCCCTTCTGCTAGTCCTGTGCGCCTCCCTTCCCGCGCAGCTCGTGCTCCCCGGCGCCGCGCCGGCCAGTGTCAGCGGCGTGGTCACCAATTCCCTCACCGGAGAGCCGGTCCTGCGCGCCCACGTTGTGCTCCACAGCTNNTCGTCATGCTCCCCAAAACCGTGTCGGCGCTCAACTTCAACTTCCCGCTCGCCGCCGGCGACAAGAAAGAAGACCTCAATCTCATTCTCACTCCGGCCGGCGCTATCATCGGACGGGTGCTCGATGCCGCCGGCGAACCGGTGGCCAACGCGCTAGTCCAGGCGGAAGGGAACGAAGGCGGCGAAACCGCCGCCACCGACGAACAGGGCCGCTACCGCATCGGCGGCTTGCGCCCCGGCAAGTATCGCCTTCACGCCTCGCCGCGCCCTTCGCAGTTTTCATCCGAAGTCCGTACCGACGGCAGCGAGGACCTCCACTACTCCAGCACCTACTATCCCGACTCGCTGGCGCGCGCCTCCGCCCGGCGGCTTGACGTGGGGCCGGCCGCCGAACTGAGCGGCATCGACATCCGCCTGGTCCGCACGGGCATCCTCTCTGTGAGCGGCAAGGTGTCCGGCATGCCCGGCGGCGTCACGCCCACCGGCATCGAAATGACACGAGAGGGGGAGAACGGTTACGGCGGGCCGCAGAGCACCGTGAAGCCCGATGGAAGCTTCACCATATCGCCCATGGACCCTGGCAAGTACACATTGGCCGCCGTCAGCTACGGCCGGAGCCCGTTGCACAACCTGCGATCGGCGCCGGTGGAAATCGAAGTCGCCGGCACGAATCTCGAACACATCGAGCTGCGCATGATCCCGCCTTTCGAAGTTCCCGGCCAGGTGCGCTTCGACGACGAACGGGCCCGCCTGCCGCAGCAGCGGCCTGCCCGACAAAGCCAGCCGCCGGCCGCCCAGCCGGCCGTACCCCCACGCCAGATCCACCTGAAGGCTGTCCTGGGCTTCCAGGGGGACGCACTCGCCGCCGAAATCGGCGCGGATGACTCTTTCACTCTGGAAAACGTGCTGCCGGGCCGATTCCACGTGCTGCTGTCCTGGGGACCGGCCTATGTGAGATCGGTTCGCATCGGCTCGACCGAGACCGAAGGCGACATCCTCGACGTCTGCAATGGCCCCGCCGGCCCCGTCACCATCGCCGTCAGTTCTCTCATGTGCCAGATTTCCGGAACCGTGTACGACTCGAACGGCCCGGCCGCCAACATACGCGTCGTTCTGGTGCCCGAGGCGGGTGGCGGCCGGGGCCTGCAATCCACGCCGGTCAAAGCCGACGGAACTTACTCGTTCGTAGCCCTCCCGCCCGGCAAGTACACGCTGGCGGCCACTGACGCCGACTTCAATCCGAACCGTTACGAACGCGGCGTAGCGCTGGAAGACTATGAAGATGTCGCCGAAAGCATCGACCTGCGCCCCGGCGACAAGATTACAAAAGACCTGAAGCGAAAGTAGCCCTCGCAAAACGGGGCGTTCGCGGCCGAAGCCGGAACGCCCCTGCGGTGGCCGGTTGTGGGCCGGGGTCAGAAGTGGAGCTTCAGCGCGAACTGCAGATTGCGCGCGCCGAGTGAAGTGTTCACAACTCCGGACGGGATGCTCGAAGTGTAGTTCGGGTCCGTGCCGTACTTGGTCTTGTCGATTCCGCCGCCTGGGAACACATCGGTGGAGTAGCCGCCCACCGCGAAGATCGGCGTGTTGAAAGCGTTGATCGCATCGAACCGGAATTCCAGGTACTTACTCTCCGTGATCGAAAACTTCTTCGAAAGGCTCATGTCGATTTGCCGGTACCCGGGACCGCGCTCGCTCGATATAGGACAGTTGCCGAGCTTGCCGGCCGCCGGAATCGACATGGTGGTGGGGTCGAACCAAACGTAGCCGCCGCCCGCGAAATTCTTGAACGGCGTCGCGATTGAAGGCGAATTGCAATCCGGGCGAGGCTGGAAGTACGCGCCGGTCGGATCGCTGCCGAACTGAATCATGGAGATCGGAAGACCGCCATGAACCGTCAGAATGGAGTCGAAATGCCAGCCGCCCAGTACCGCATCCACCGGTTTCGAAGCGCTGGCGCCAAACGCCCGGCCGCGGCCGAACGGCAGGTCGTAGTTCATGTAGCCGCTCAACACCTGGGTCACGTCGGCATCGCACAGGCCGTAGTCCAGTTTGATGTTGTAGACATAAGATTGGAACGCAACGTCCGCCGTGGTCTGGGCCGCCGCGGCGTTGCCATACCGACCGTAATAGCCCTGGTTGTTGGTCAGGCACTTCGACCAGGTATAGTTGACCTGGAACGTGAGCCCCTTGGCGAGGCGTTGCTGCGCCACCGCCTGCAGGGCGTTGTAGTTCTGGATCGCCGTGCTGGTGTTGAGCCGTTGCTGGCCGGTCCCATCGTTCTTCAGCGTCGGATTGCCACCCAGGTACGGACCCGGGATCGACGTTCCATTCGCCAGGAGCACGTTCTGGCCCATATTATAGATGGCCGCCATGTGGTCGGTGTGCTGGCCCACATAGCCCGCCTGCACCGTGAGGCTGTTGGTGATCTGGCGCTGCAAGGTAATGTTCCACCCGTTGGAAACCGCCGGGCGGTAGTTGGGGTCGGTGGCATGCAGCCGGACGCCGGCGAAGCAGGCCGCCGGCGCGGAAGTCACGTTGGCAACCGTGCATCCGCTGGTGGCGCCGAGCGCTCCGAACCCCTGATCCAGCGTCACCTGGTTGGCGGGAATGGCGCCGTTCGAGCCGACGCCGCCCCACTGGCCCACCAGGTCCACATTCCAGGGAGCGTTGGTGGCCAGCCGGTTGAATTCGCCGGTCCCTTCCTGGAAGCTCGACCGGGAGAAGGCTGCGCGCACCACCGTCTTGTCATCGAGGCTGTATGCCAGTCCCAGGCGGGGCAGGAAGTTGGCAATGCCGTTGTACTGGTTGTAAAGGGCGCGGCTGTTGCCGTTCTGCCCGGCGAGCATGATCTGCCCGGAGTACATGCCGAAATTGGTCATGCGGTCGTGCACTTCGTAGATCGGCGTGAAGAGCTGCCAGCGGACGCCGAAATTCACCGTGAGCTTGCTGCTGATGCGCCAGTCGTCCTGGACGAATGCGCCCAGCGCCGAGTTGCGCTGCCCCACTGTGCCGGCGAATCCCAGACCATACCCCATGTAGGCGGGAAGCCCGAGGAAGAAGTCGGCTTCGGAGTAGCCCGTGTAGGTTCCGTTGAAGGAAATCTGTCCCGCGGCGCCGTCATTGCTGGTCGCTGGAACGTAGTTGTTGCGATAGCGAATGAGCTGGAAGCCCATGTGCAACGTGTGAGCTCCCTTCGTCCAGATGGCGGAATCCGACACCTGAATGGAGGTCTGGTGGAAGATCTCAGGCCCGTCGGTGGTGCCGAAGGCAAATGGACCGTTCAACTGGCCGCCCAACTTGGAACTCGCAAACGAGAGACCCGGCAGGTATTGCGTGGGCTGCCCGGGGATTAGCCCGGCGCCTGCGGTCGTCGAAAGGGCCTGGGTGCTCGCTTCGGCGGGGAAGTAATTCATCCCCAGGCGCAGGTCGTTCACCAGCGACGGGCTGACGATCCGCGTGTAGCCCAACACCGACGACTGCAGCGGGAAGACGTTGCTGCCGCCGCCGCTGTACTGAAACACCTCGCTGTTCACGATGGGGTTATCGATGTGCTGCTGCGAGTAGCGCGCGAAGAAGCGGTCCTTGTCGGTGGGCGACCAATCCATCTTCACGTCTCCCTGGTTTCCGTGAGTGTAGTTCTGCACTAGATCGTTCAGGTTGTTGACGGTACCGCTCGCGAGACCGGTAAGATTCGGCTTCGGCAGGGCGCTCGCGATCTTCAGCGCCGTGGCGCTGAGCCCGGTGATGCACGGATTCACTCCCATTTTCTGGCCGGCTCCACAGATGGCGGCTTGCGTGAGATTGGACGGCATGGCGACCGTGGTGCCCGGATAGTGAAGCGTAATACCTAAGTCCGAAAGATTGCCGCCGACTTCGGATGCAGTGAAGGTGGTTTTCGGAGTGGAGGTGGCAGGCAGATCGAAACGCGATCCCTGAAAGTCCGTAAAGAAGAACAGCTTATCCTTCTTGATCGGACCGCCGAAGGTGACGCCGTACTCGTTCCACCGCTCTCGCGCCCTGGGCAGTCCATTAAAGTTGTTGGACCATTCGTTGGCGTTGAAGAAGTCATTGCGCAGGTACTCGAAAGCCACGCCATGGTACTGGTTGGTGCCGGATTTCAAGCTGACGTTGATCACCCCACCCAGAAACTGTCCGAACTCCGCGTTGGGATTGTTGGTGATGACGTTGAACTGCTGAATCGCGTCGACGTTCGGTGAATACGCCACGTTGTTGTCGACGAATTCCGTGTTCTCCACTCCGTCCAGCAGGTAGTAGTTGGCTTGTTCGCGGTTGCCGTTGAGGTTCGGCCGCGCTGCGTTGAACGTTTTCTGGCCGGTGTTGAATGACGCCGGGCTGATGGTGACAGCACCGGGAACCAGCAGCGCCAACTGTTGATAGTTCCGCGTTTCGAGCGGCAAGCTCGCGATGGCGTCTGCCTCCATCACCGTGCTGACCTCGGTGGTCTGCGTCTGTAGAGCCGGAGCGGCGCCGGTCACTTCCACGGTGCTCGAGACTTGGCCGATCGTCAGTGCGATATCGATCTTTGCGGTCTGGTTCAAATCCAGGGCAAACGGTTGATGGACTGCTGTCTGAAAACCGGTCGCCTCCACGCGCACTTCATATCTTCCAATGGGCAACCGCGGCAGGTTGTAAGTGCCTTCCTCGTTCGTCTTGGTCTGCCACACGGTGCCGCGGTCCGCGTCTTTGGCGGTAACCGTTGCGCCCACCACGGCCGCGCCGGATGGATCTGAAATCTTGCCGGTGATCGCCGCCGTCGCTTCCTGCGCGAAGCCAGATTGCGCAAGCGCGGTCAGTAGCGCCACAGCCAGGATGAGTACAAACCCGAGCCGGGTTCGTGACTGGAATTCGCTTGTTTTCATATTCGCCTCTAGGACCCCTTCATCCACACGTTATTTTGGGCGCTCCCTGTTTCTGGCGCCCGGCGGCGAATCTGCCGCCCGGGCCAGCGCTGCTTGCCCAAAAGCAACAACTTCTCGGTCATACTGTGCCCCTCGCGAAGGAATGTCCAGTTCACAACGGTTGCTGATTGGTTACGGCAGGTTCGTTACGCGAGCGAACGTTACTGAATTCAATCAGATAGTAGGGCGCCTCTCCCGGTATCCCCAGCCCTCAGGGTCTCGATCGCTGCCACCACCGGGGCGCGCCCTCCCCTGCTCTCGCTCCGTTCCCGCCCGCACCAAACATCGTCGCAACCGTTGTGAACTGGACAGGTCCGGCTCTCCGGCTTAGTCTTGCCTCAGCCCAGTGCGATGACCGACCAAGGAAATCCCCGCCGCTATCCTCCCGCCACATGGGTGCCTACCTTGTATTTCGCGGAAGGCATCCCCTTCTTCGCCGTCTCGCTAATCGCGGGTATCCTTTACAAACGTCTCGGCTTGGGCAACGACGTCATCGCGCTATACACCAAACTGCTGCTGCTCCCGTGGTCGTTAAAGCCACTGTGGAGCCCGTTGCTGGAGATGTTCAAGACCAAGAAGTATTTCGTGGTCCTGTTGCAGTTCGCGGGCGGCGTCAGTCTCGGCTTGATCGCTCTGTGCCTGCCCCTGCCCGGATATTTCATTTACACCATCGGCCTCTTCGCCGTGGTGGCCTTCTGTTCTTCCACTCACGACATCGCCGCCGACGGCCTGTACATCGCCAGCCTCTCCACTAAGGAACAGGCCGCCTACGCCGGCTGGCAGAGCGGCTTCTACAGCGTGGCGCGCCTCTTCTCGCAAGGCGGCCTGATCATCCTGGCAGGGTACCTCGAAGCGCGCATGGACCTGCCCCACGCGTGGATGGCCATCTTCGCCACCATGGGGCTGATTCTTGTGGCGCTCAGCCTGTATCACGCGCGCGCGCTACCCACCGGCGGCGCCGCCCGCCATTCCGGAAGCCTCCGCGAAATCGCCGACACTTTCTGGGATGTGCTGGTCAGCTTTCTCAAGAAGCCGAACATCTATTTACTGCTGCTGTTCATCCTTCTATACCGCGCCGGCGAGGGCCAGGTAGTCACCATTGGGCCTCTCTTCCTGGTGGACAAACGCGCCGCCGGAGGCCTGGGCCTCACTATGGACCAGTTCGGAACCATCTACGGCACCGTCGGCACCATGGCGTTTCTGGCCGGCACGGTCCTGGGGGGATACTTCACGTCCTGGCTCGGCCTGCGGCGCGCGCTGCTGCCGCTCATCTGCGCCATGAACTTCCCCAACCTGGCCTACGTGTACTTGAGCACGGCGCTGCCCACCAATCACGTGCTGATCGCTTCGGCGATGAGCGTGGAGATGTTCGGCTACGGTTTTGGCTTTGTGGGTGTCATGCTCCTGATGATGCAGGAAATCGCACCTGGCAAATACCAGACCGCACACTACGCGTTCGCCAATTCCCTCATGAACCTGGGGCTCATGATTCCGGGAGCGGTGAGCGGGAAGATCCAGATGGCGCTCGGCTACCAGAAGTTCTTCGTATGGGTACTGATCTCCTCGGTCCCCGCGATCATTCTGTCGCGTTTCATCCCCATCGGAAAACGGGCCGTTCAACAACAGCCCGAGGAACAACCCGCGCATGCCTGACCTTTTGCTATCCAACGTCTCCGGACACCGCTGCCAGGAGCAGAACCAGATCGCCTTCGGCACCGGCGGCTGGCGAGCCCTTATCGGCGAGGGCTTCACGCTGCTCAACGTCCGCCGGATGACGCAGGCGCTCGCCAATGAGATCGCGCGCCAGGATCGGCAATCTTGCGGCGTCCTGATCGGGTTCGACCGCCGCTTCCTTTCCCGCCAGGCCGCCCAGGCCGCTGCTGAAGTTTTCGCCGGCAACCAGATCCCCGTCATCCTGCTCACGGAAGACGCGCCCACTCCGCTCATCACCTACGCGACCGCACTGCGCGGCGCCGCCTATGGCCTGGTCTTCACCGCCAGCCACAACCCGCCGGAGTGGAACGGCCTTAAGGTTTTTCGGACCGACGGCTCGTTGCTGCTCGATCAAGAAACCAGCTCGATCGAAGCCGAGGCCAACGCCCTTTCGGTTGGCGATGTCTTCGCCTTGGATCTCAATCTCGCCCTGCGGGCCGGCCTGGCGGAGCGGCGCGATTTCACTAACGAATACGTCGATGCCGTTGAGTCGTTGATCGATCTCCAGGCTATTCGCAAGGCGCGGCTTAAGCTCATGGTCGACCTGATGTATGGCGTCGGCCAGCTTACGCTCGGCATCGTTCTCACCGAAGCCCGCTGCCGCGTCTCCTTCTTACACGAGCGCCACAACCCTTTGTTCGGCGGGCGCTCGCCGGCTCCCGACGCCGATGCCCTCCGCCTCCTTTCCGCCACCATGCGCGATGACGGCTGTGATCTGGGCCTCGCCATGGATGGCGACGCCGACCGCATCGCCATTGTCGACGAACGCGGCGAGTACATCTCCGTCAACGACATCCTCCTGCTTCTTTACTGGTATCTCCACGAAGTGCGCGGCCACCACGGCGGCGTAGTCCGCAATCTATCCACCACGCACCTGCTCGACCGCCTCGCTCACCGCCTGGGCGAAGAGTGCTACGAGGTCCCTGTGGGCTTCAAGCACGTGGTCGCCGCCATGGTCGAGCACGACGCCGTGCTGGGCGGCGAATCCTCCGGCGGCCTCACCATTCGCGGCCACATCCTGGGCAAAGACGGCATCTTCGCCTGCGCGCTGGTGGTGGAAATGCTGGCCAAGACCGGCCAGAAGATTTCCCAACTTCGCGAACGCGTCTACTCCCTTACTGGCCGCCTCTACCAGGATGAAGAGAGCATCCCCGCCACCCCCGAGATGCGCATCGCCATTCCGCGCCGCTTGCGCGAGGCTCCCAGCGACCGCGTCGCCTCATACCCCGTCCTGAAAATCTCGCAGATAGACGGCACCAAGCTGTACCTCGAAAACGACAACTGGGTGCTCCTCCGCTTCTCCGGGACCGAACCCGTCCTGCGGCTCGCCGTCGAAGCCGATTCCCCCGAGAAAGCCGCCGAGCTACTCCAATGGCTCCGCCGGTTTGTGAAGGCCTGAGAATCCCCATGCGCTACGGCCACTTCGACAACACCACCCGCGAGTACGTCATCGAACGTCCCAACGTCCCCGTCTCCTGGACCAACTACATTGGCGTCGAGAACTTGTGTACCGTTCTCTCCCACAACGCCGGCGGCTATTCGTTCTATAAACACGCCGAGCACCAGCGCGTCACGCGCTTCCGCCCCAACGGTGTTCCACTCGACCGTCCCGGCCATTACGTCTACCTTCGCGATGACGATACCGGCGAATTCTGGTCCGTCTCCTGGCAGCCCGTAGGCAAAGATCTGGCGCGCGCAAAATACGAATGCCGCCACGGCCTCTCCTACTCTAAGTTCTCCTGCCGCTACCAGGATCTCGACGCCGAACAGACCATCTTCATCCCGCTCGGCGATGACGTGGAACTCTGGGACGTCCGTATCCGCAACACCGGCTCCACTCCGCGGCGGCTCAGCCTCTTCTCTTACCTGGAATTCTCCTTCCACCACATTGAAATCGACAACCAGAACCTCCAGATGAGCCTGTATGCCAGCGGCTCCAGCTACGATGACGGCATCATCGAATACGACTTCTTCTACGAACCCGGGACGTTCCACTACTTCGCCGCCAGTTTCCAACCCGACAGCTTCGACTCCCTGCGCGACAGTTTCCTCGGTCCCTACCGCACCGAGACCAACCCCATCGCCGTAGAGCAGGGCCACTGCGGCAATAGCACCGAACTGGGCGGCAATCACTGCGGCGCGCTCCATAAGCGTCTATCGCTTGCTCCTGATGAGGAAGCCCGCGTCGTTTTCATGCTCGGCGTCGGCCCGCGCGCCCAAGGCCAGGAGATCCGCGCGAAGTACTCCATCCCCGCCAACATCGACCATGCTTTCGACGCCCTCCGCCGGTACTGGCTGGACAAGCTGGCCGTCTTCCAGTGCCAGACGCCCCACCCCGGCCTCGACACCATGATCAACACCTGGACTCTCTACCAGGCGGAAACCTGTGTGGTCTGGTCGCGCTTCGCGTCATTCATCGAAGTCGGCGGCCGCACCGGCCTGGGCTATCGCGACACGTCCCAGGACATCATGAGCGTGGTCCACACCAATCCCGCGAAGTGCCGCCAGCGCATTATCGAACTGCTGCAAGGCCAGGTGAGCCAGGGTTACGGTCTCCACCTCTTCGACCCCGACTGGTTCGACCCGGAGAAACAGGAAACCCCCCAGTTCAAATCCCCCACCGTCACTCCTACGCCCGACCGCAAGAGCCTCATCCACGGGCTTGCCGACGTCTGCTCCGACGACGCCCTCTGGCTGGTGGTCTCCGTTTGCGAATACGTCAAGGAGACCGGCGACCTCGCGCTCTTCGATCAGATCGTCCCCTTCGCCGATGCCGGCCAAGCCACTGTCTACGACCACCTCAAACGCGCGCTGGACTTTTCCGCCGAACAGGTTGGCCCCACCGGCATCTGCAAGGGTCTCCGAGCGGACTGGAACGACTGCCTCAATCTCGGCGGCGGCGAGAGCGCCATGGTCTCCTTCCTGCATCACTGGGCCCTCCGCGCGTTCGTCGAAGCCGCCGAATTCCTCGGCCGCCGCAAAGACGCCTGCAAATACTGCCTGCTCGCGGAAAAAGTAAAAGCGGCCTGCGAAAAGGAGCTATGGGACGGCGAGTGGTACATCCGCGGCATCACTGCCAAAGGCGTCAAAATCGGCACGCGCTCGAGCGACGAAGGTAGAATTTTCATCGAAAGCAACACCTGGGCCGTGGTCTCGGATGCCGCATCTTCGGAGCGCGCTCGCTCCTCGATGGATGCCGTCGACCAGCATCTCTACTCCCCATACGGCATTCATCTCTTGTGGCCCGCCTTCTCCAAGCCCAATGACGACATCGGCTTCGTGGCCCGTGTGTACAAAGGCATCAAGGAAAACGCCGCCATCTTCAGCCACCCCAACCCCTGGGCCGTGATCGCCGAGTGCAAACTGGGCCGCGGCTCCCAGGCCATGAAATTCTACGACTCCCTGCTCCCCTACAACCAGAACGACCAGATCGAGACCCGCGAAGCCGAGCCCTACTCCTATTGCCAGTTTGTGATGGGCCGCGACCACACCGCCTACGGCCGCGCCCGCCACCCATGGCTGACGGGAAGTGGAGGCTGGAACTACACCGCGGCCACGCGCTGGATTTTGGGCGTACGGCTGAGCTTTGAAGGAATGGTGATCGACCCGTGCATCCCGGCCGCCTGGACCCGGTTTCAGGTAACCCGCCAGTGGCGCGGCGCCACCTTCCACATCACGGTCATAAATCCGGACGGCGTCGAAAAGGGCGTCAAGAGCGTGATGCTGAACGGCTGCGAGCAGACGGGCCCGATTCCTCCGCAGCCCGCCGGAAGCATATACCGCGTGCAAGTGGTAATGGGCTGATTCGTGTCTGACCTGCGGTGCGCGATTTGAAAATGGAAGGTACGCCCCTCCTTGTGGTCTGGCCAAGCTGAAGCATGCCCCACCCGTGGTGAACACGCTGTGAGCTCAATGGGGCTGCTGGTCTGCAACAGTCGCAGGATGGGCGACTGCCAGGTCGCTACCGCCGGTGCCGACCCATTGCGGCATAATGGTGGCATCCATATGAATCAAGAATCCGAGCGCAGCGGTTTGCTGGTGGATCAGCTTGAGATCGAGAACTTTCGGCTCTACAAGCATCTGCTGTTCGAGCGCTTTGGCCGCGCCAACTTGATTGTCGGCAAGAACAATACCGGAAAGACGAGTCTGCTTGAAGCATTACGGATTCTCGCGAGCATGGCTTCACCCTACGTGCTTTGGGACATCATTTCGTCAAGAGATGAGATTGCACAGGCGTTTGGCCGCGCCGTAACGCGCAAAGCTGATCAATACGGGCTCATGAACCTCTATAGTCGCTCAAGCGCTCAAGAAGCGTCCTTAATCATTCGGACACGAGGCCGCACACTTACGGTCGAGTTCGTATGGTACCGGGAAATCTCCGAAGGTGAGCAGGGCTACCGAATAGAAAGGGTACTCGATCCGGCAGAAGATGACCTCGTCAACCTGAGAGCTGTTTTAGAGGTCCGCGATGCCGAGTCGGTCATTCGTCGGGTTTTTCTCAATCGTCGGTACGTTCGAGGTCGAAGCGAGCCGCTAGGCTCCGAGTGCGAGTGCGTCTACGTCAGTTCAGCCGGTGTTTCTGCCCCAGAGATCGCCAGGTTATGGGACAAAGTCACCTTGACGCCCCTCGAAGCTGAGGTCACATCTTCGCTGGCAATGATTTACCCGGGCCTTGAGCGGATCTCTTTGGCTGCAGGTGAAGACGAGCGAACCAGAATCGCCCGAGCTAAACTCGGCAATTCGGACTACCCGGTGCCGCTGAAGTCTCTCGGGGAAGGGGTCAACCGAATTTTTGGGATAGTTCTGGGACTCGTAAGCGCGAGGAACGGGCTGCTTCTCATCGATGAAGTGGAAAACGGAATCCATTACTCGGTCCAGCCGCAATTATGGCGCTTTCTAATTGAGACATCCCAGCGCCTGGGGGTTCAGGTGTTTGCGACCACCCATAGTTCGGATGCAATTCGGGCATTCACTTGGGCCAATAGCAAATCAGGTCGAACAGATGGGACTCTGACAAGACTAGAGGAGAGGAATGGCAGGATTGAGGTGCATCAGTTTGACGGATCAGACCTTAACATCGCCTCCACAGAGGCAATCGAAGTAAGATGACGCGTTCCCCGAATGTTCTGCTCGTCGAAGGCACCGATGACCTTCATTTCCTGCTTCACCTGCTCCACCGCCATGGGTTTCAGCGAGCAGAGCCTGTTCCCTCTGAGCGTTATGCAATCGAGCGGGCCGGAGTGGATGACCGGATTGAGTTGAAAGATAAGGAAGGCTACGACAACCTCGCAAGGACCGTACAGATGGAGTTGACACCCACGCACCTACGACGGCTGGCTGCGATTGTTGACGCTGACTCCGACCCACATGCCCGGTGGGGCAGCCTTAGCGCCGCGCTTCGACAGGCCGGATATACAGCCTTGCCCGACTCGCTCGCAGCGGACGGCCTCATTGTGAGGGAGCCTGACAGACCTGTTGTTGGTGTTTGGCTTATGCCAGATAACACTCGATCAGGCTATATTGAGCACTTCCTTGCCAGTATGATCTATCCTTCAGATAGACTCTGGGGCCGCGCTCAGGAATGCGTTGACGGAATACCAGAGGAGGATAGACGGTTCGTCGCCGCCCATAGCCACAAGGCGAAGGTTCACACTTGGTTGGCTTGGCAAGAATATCCAGGCACTCGCATGCCCCATGCAGTGGTTCGGAACTATGTGGACGTCAACTGCACCGCTGCGGAGACATTTTTGCGCTGGTTCGAGTCGTGGCTTGCTACCTAGCCCAGCGCGATCCGATGGCCGTCGGGAGGCCCTACATCGTTCTCGTAATCTTGTGCAGCATCCGCGGCCGATCCGGGTTCAACCCCTTGATCTCCGCCAGTTGCGCCGCGAATAATTGCGCCGGCACGATGTACGGAATGGGCGTGTACAAATCCTCCGGACCGCCCCAATTGCCGCGCGGAATCGGCAGCCGGATCAACCGCGCCGGCTTGGCGCAGGCCTCGCTGTTGTTCTCATCGGTGATCACCAGCGTCTCGGCCTTCACTTCCTCGAGCATATCCACCACCGCGGAAATCGATTGCCACGTGACACCCGCCGGAGCGAACACGAACACCGGAAACGCGTGCTCCACCAGCGCGATAGGCCCGTGCATCAGGTCCGCCGACGAGAACCGCTCCGTCACCACGTAGCACGTCTCCATCAGCTTCAGGCCTAACTCCAACGCGTTGGCGTAGTTCAAGCCGCGGCCCACGGTCACCGCCCGCGTCATGAACATGTAGCGCTCCGCGATCTCGCCCACGCGCTCTTCGATCTCCAGCACGTCCTCAATCCATTGCGGTAACTGGCGCAGCACATCGAAAGACACCTCCCCGCCCAGCGCATACGCCACCAGGTAGAGCGCCAGGAGTTGGCACGTGTAGGTCTTGGTCGCGGCCACGCTCTCTTCCTTGCCGGCTCTCGCCAGCAGAGTGAACGCCGCAATCTCCGCCATCGTGCTGTTGGGTTCGTTGGTGATCCCCAGGGTGGTAGCTCCACGGCTGCGCGCGTCCGCCAGCACCGCGTTGGTGTCGGTCGATTCGCCCGATTGCGAAATCCCCACCACCAGCACCTCCCGCAAATCCACCGGGCTGGCATACAACGTCAGCACCGACGGCGCCGCCAGCGAGACCGGGATGTGCGTCGAGATCTCGATCAGATACCGGCCGAACTGTGCCGCGTTGTCCGACGTGCCTCGCGCCACCAGAATCACCAACCGCGGCCGGTTGGCTTCCAGGTGCCTGCGCAGCTCGCGCAGCGCCCCGGCCCCCTCCTCCAAAGTCTTCGCCAGCGCTTCAGGCTGCTGGCGTGTCTCTTCCAGCATCTTTGACATATTGCTCAGATCTGAATCTGAACCATCGACAGGCTGCTGTCCAGTTCCGAACGGTTGCGAAGCTGTTCCAGCCCGTTCGTTACCGCAATCGAACGCTCTTGTTTTCAGCGCGCCCGGCGCATTGGGGTGGTTCTGGTAGAATCGGACCAGTAATCCAGTTAAAGTGTGGGTTGATGTCGCAAGGACAGTCCGAGGGGGTTCCTCCAATGCCGGCGCCGGACGGGGGCCAAGCCGCCTCCGTCACCGAAGAACAGGTCCGCGAGGAACTGAGTCGCGCCCTCGCCAGCCACGAATTCCGTACCAGCAAACGCAGCCAGGACTTCCTCCGTTACGTGGTTGAAAACACCATCCAGGGCCATGGCGACATGCTCAAGGAGCGCACCATCGGCATCGAAGTCTTCGGCCGGCCTACCAGCTACGACCCCAGCGACGACGCCACGGTCCGCGTCAAAGCCGGCGAGGTTCGCAAACGGCTGAGCATCTACTATTCCGATCAGGGATCTCATAACCCGGTACGCATCGAACTGCCTTCCGGCACCTATGTCCCCGAGTTTCACTTGGTGAACGCGCCGGCTGCGCCTGCTGCAGACCGCCCCGCTGACGCCTCGGCCCGGCCGCTTCCGGCCGCGGCTCCCCGGCGTCTGGTGACCCTGACACCTCGCAGCGTTGCGCTAGCCGGCATCTTTCTGCTCGCAGCCGCGGTTGCCTTCTGGTTCTTTTCTCGCCCCGGCGTCACGCCGCTCGAACAGTTCTGGGCGCCCGTCCTGAACGGCTCATCGCCCTTGCAGTTGTGCGCCGCCTACGTGCCCGTCTATGGCGTCGATATCGACCCGTCCATCACCCCGCCATCGCACGTCGAGGATTTCACGCTCCTCACCGACCAGTTCGTGGGCGGCGGCGATCTCATCGCCACTTCCCGCCTCGCCGCCATGCTCACACGGCTCCGCCGTCCGTATCGCGTCAAGCTGGGCAACGACGTGTCTTTCGCCGACCTCCGTTCCGGCCCCGCCATTCTGGTCGGGTTCTCGTACACCAAGTGGAACCAGATCAGCAACCAGATGCGCTTCTTCGTCGACGGCTTCCGCCGCCCCGCCGGAATCACCGACAATGGAAAACCCACCGAGTGGGTGCTCCCCAGCCTCCCGCGCGACCGCCGCACCACCGAGGACTACGCCATCGTCTCGCGCGTCTTTCATCCCGATACGCACGCCATGTTGGTCGAGCTCGCCGGCATCACCCAATACGGCACCGACGCCGCAGCCGACTTGGTCACGAATCCCGACCTGATGGCAGAAGCGTTGCGCGGCGCTCCGTCCGACTGGCAGAAAAAGAACCTGCAGCTCGTCCTGCACGTGAAGGTGATCTCCGGCGCGCCCAGCTCACCGAAAATCCTGAAGCAATACTTCTGGTAGGAGCTTTCTCTAAGTTAGAAGTGGATCGCCCGCACCAGTAGCCCGGCTAACCCGCCACCCACCAACGGCCCCACAATCGGAATCGCGGCATATCCCCAGTCCGACCCTTCTTTGCCCGGAATCGGCAAGATCGCGTGAGCGATGCGCGGCCCAAGGTCGCGCGCCGGATTGATGGCGTACCCCGTGGTTCCACCCAGACTCAGGCCGATGCCCCAAACCAGGCTCCCCACCAGGTAGGGTCCCAGCCCCGCCGCCGGTCCGGTCGCCGCCACGGCTTTGGAAAAAATCGCGCCCGCCACTAACACCAGCACGAACGTGCCGATGATCTCGCTCAACAGGTTCGCCATCGGACTCCAGATCGCCGGAGCCGTGCAGAAGCACGCGCGCTTCAAATCGGCCTCGGGCGTCACCTTCCAGTGGGGCAGAAAATGCAGCCACACCAGGCACGCTCCCACCATGGCTCCAACCATCTGCGCCCCAATGTACCAGCCAACCTTGCTGAAATCCCCCGAACGGATCGCAGCCCCCAGGGTCACGGCCGGGTTCAGGTGGCCTTCACTCCCGCAGGCGATCGCCGTGAACACGCCGGCCATCACCCCCAGCGCCCACCCTGTGGCAATCACCATCCACCCGGCGCCTTCGGCCTTGGATCTTTTCAGCAGGACGTTGGCCACCACGCCATTACCCAGGAGGATCAGCACCATGGTCCCCATGAACTCTCCGAAGACTCCGTTTGGCATTTATTCCTCCAGCCAGTCGAATGACCGCGTGACTGCCTTCTTCCAGAAGCCGTACATCCGTTCCCGCCGCTCTGCATCCATTTGCGGCTTCCACGTGTGGTCCACCGACCACTGCGCACGCAGGTCCTCCACGTTCGCATAGAAACCCGTGGCCAGGCCGGCCGCGTACGCCGCTCCCAAAGCCGTGGTCTCCTTCACCGCCGGGCGCACCACCGTGCGGTTCAGAATGTCCGCCTGGAACTGCATCAACAGCTCGTTCTCCACCATGCCGCCATCGGTCCGCAGCACCGCCAAGGGAACGCCCGAGTCCTTCTCCATGGCCTCCACCACTTCGCGCGTCTGAAATGCCGTAGCCTCCAGCACCGCGCGCGCCAGGTGACTCTTGTTGGAATAGCGCGTCAGCCCCGCAATCACGCCGCGGGCATTGTGCTTCCAGTACGGCGCGTACAGTCCCGAAAAGGCCGGCACGAAGTAAACCCCACCGTTGTCTTCCACCAGCCGCGCCAGCGATTCAATCTCCGGGCTCGTCGTGATGAGCCCGAAATTATCCCGGATCCACTGCACCAGCGCGCCGGTGATCGCCACGCTTCCCTCCAGCGCGTAGTTCGCTGGTTGTCCTTTGAGCTGGAACGCCACCGTGGTCAGCAGCCCGTAATGGGACTGTACGATCTCGCGCCCCGTGTTCATCAACAGGAAGCAGCCCGTGCCGTAGGTGTTCTTCGCCTCGCCCGCCTCGAAGCAGGTCTGGCCCACCAGGGCCGCCTGCTGGTCCCCCAGAATTCCGGCCACCGGAACGCCCTTCACCGCGTCGAGCGTCGCCGTTCCGTAGACTTCGCTGCTGGAGCGGATTTCGGGCAGAATCTGCCGCGGGATCGCGAACGCGCTCAGCAGTTCGGGGTCCCAGTCGAGAGTCTGCAAGTTCATCAACTGCGTGCGGCTGGCGTTGGTGCAGTCCGTGATATGCAGGCCCGTCAGGTGCCACAACAGAAAGGTATCGATATTGCCGAATAGAATCTCGCCCGCTTCCGCCTGCTGGCGCGCGCCGGGAATATGCTCCAGCAGCCAGCGGATCTTCAGCCCGCTGAAATAGGTAGCCAGTGGTAACCCGGTCTTCGCGCGAAACCGGTCCGGACCGCCCTCGCGCGAGAATTCGGGAATGTAGTCCGCCACCCGCGTATCCTGCCAGACCAGTGCGTTGGCCAGGGGCTTGCCGGTCTTGCGGTTCCACAGAACCGTGGTTTCGCGCTGGTTAGTGATGCCCAACGCCGCCAGGTCGCCGGGCTTCAATCCCCGCTGGTCCATCGCCTGCGCGATGACTTCCCGCGTCCGGAACCAGATCTCCTCCGGATCGTGCTCCACCCATCCGGGCTGCGGATAGATCTGCTGGTGCTCCTTCTGTGCGCTGGCGACGATGCGCCCAGCCCGGTCAAACACCAGAAACCGCGTGCTGGTGGTCCCTTGATCGATCGCTCCAATGAAGTCTGCCATGCCTCCCTCGCTTCGGGATCTTCCAGCTTAGCTCCAAAGCTGCCCATGAGTGCTACTCCAGAAGCTCGGCGTCGTGGAGGTCGATATGGCGGGCCGAAGTCCGCTTGTTCTTGATCAGGTCGGCCCGGCTGATGAACCAGGCCGTCACGCCACCGAACGTCGATTGGTTCCGGTTGGGCCAAGCGTCTTCAAAGGTCAGTGTAGGCGTCTTCTACCAGGTGGGGCTTGGCGGAGGAAGAGGGATTCGAACCCCCGAACGAGTCACCCCGTTAACGGTTTTCAAGACCGCCGCCTTCAACCGCTCGGCCATTCCTCCACTACCTATTATATGCGGCCCGCCCTCAGACTACCCGGCGCCGCTCACGCGCTGCCCTTCTGTTGCAGCAGCAGGTCCAGCTTCCCGCTCAGATCGTCCAGCCTGCGCACCACTTCGGCATGCTCGATATCCCCCTTCGGCGGAGTCTTCCCCTGAACGTAAAACACGCCGCCCGGTTCGAGAACACACCGCTCCACCTCCAGTATTGAGCCGAACCCCTGCCGGTGCAGCACGGCCATCAGCTCGGAGCGCGTCAGCATCTCTTTCGACAGCGCCCTCTTGATGATCTTGCCCTCGTCCACCAGCACCGTCGGCTTGCCTTCGAAAACCTGGTCGAGCCGCCGGTGACGGAATAGGAAACGCACCACCAGGTAGTTGATTCCCAGCAGCGCGAAGGCGCCGATCAGGCCGCCCGTGAGCGAGTTGTCATTTCCGATGATGGCGTTCTGCACCGTATTGGAGAGCGAGAGCAGCACCACCAGATCGAACGGATTGAGCTGCGCCAGCTCCCGCTTGCCGAAGACCCTCAGAATCACGACCAGAAAAGCGTACACAATCACCGGCCGCAGAATCTTCTCCGCCACCGGGACGCCTACCGCAAAAATCTGGTTCCACATGCCGTTCGAAAAGACCCACTCGGGCATCGCTCTTTTCCTCCCATGCCGATTATGCCGGATTTGCCGGAATCTGATAAAACAAATATAGCGATGCACGTTTTGGAGGGCCGGTTGAAAGCCTGTGAATATTTGAGAATCTGTGTGGAAATCCCCGGCGCGTCGGCTCATTCCGCGCCACTTGCACCGTCCACAGGTATTCTCGCCCTGCTCTGTTTTATTCGACTCGGAAACGTTGACGCCTGCGGCTTCCGAGGTTACGGTAGGTAATTCGCCATGTCAGCGGTAAATGCCACGGAAAAGGGTCTTCCCACTAATGTGGACGCGGAGCGCTTCGTGCTCGGCTCCATCATGCTCGACGACGCACTCTACATCCAGGCGGCCGGCGAACTCGAACCCGACGACTTCAGCCTAGACAAACACCGCCGCATCTTCCGGCGTATGGGCGAACTCCAGGAGCGCGGCGAAAAAATCGACCGCATCACCATCGCCAATGAGCTCATGAAGTTCAATGAGCTGGAAGCCTGCGACGGCATCACCTACCTGGTCTCGCTCGACGACGGCCTTCCGCAGATTCCCAACCTCGACGCCTACATTCGCATCGTCAAGGATAAGGCCGTCCTGCGCCGCATCATCTTCGCTTCGCAGCACATGATGAACCGCGCGCTGCTCGGCGAAGAGGAGCCCGACGAGATTCTCTCCGGCGCCGAGGAGACCCTCCTCAAGCTGGGCGAAGCCCGCGTCAAAAGCGGCCTGCTCGATCCCGGCCAGATCCTGCAGGACTATGAAGGCGGCATCAACGCCTTTCTGGACCCCAGTAAGCGCATCAAGGGAATCAGCACCGGCTTCGCCAAGTTTGACGAGTACACCGGTGGCCTCCACGGCGGCGATCTCTGCATCGTGGCCGCGCGCCCCTCCATGGGCAAGACCGCGCTGGCCCTCAACATCGCCCAGCACGTCGCCCTCAAGCTCAAACAGACCGTAGCCATTTTTTCGCTCGAAATGTCGCGCGAATCCCTCCTCACCCGCATGCTCTGTTCGGCCGCGCGCGTCGATAGCCAGCGCTTCCGCGCCGGGTATCTCACCCAGGAGGAACGCCGCAAGCTCAACCACGCCCTGCATGAGCTGGTGGAAGCGCCCCTCTACATCGACGACACGCCCGGCATCCACATGATGGACATTCACGCCAAGCTGCGGCGCCTGCAAGCCGAGCGCAAGCTGGGCCTCGTGATCGTCGACTACCTGCAGTTGATGAGCGCGCGCGGCCGCTACGAAAACCGCAACCAGGAAGTCAGCGCCCTCTCGCGCGGCATGAAACAGCTCGCCAAGGAAATGAACGTCCCCCTGATGGTGCTCTCGCAGTTGAGCCGCGCCGTCGAAACGCGACAGGGCGACCACCGGCCGCAGTTGAGCGATCTCCGCGAGAGCGGCAGCATTGAGCAGGATGCCGACGTCGTCGGTTTCATTTTCCGCGAAGAGGTGTACCATCGCGAGCGCGAAGACCTGCGCGGCCTGGCCGAGCTCATCATCGCCAAGCAGCGCAACGGCCCGGTAGGCACCGTCAACCTGGTCTTCCTGCACGCCCAGACCAAATTCGAAAACCGCGCTGAGGATACCGGCGAACTGCCCGAAGAGGAGTAGCTCACCTTCCCCCGTACAGTTCCACCTGCGCGAACGCCGCCGCGCGCAACTGATCGCGCAGCGTGCTGTACTTCACCAAATCGCTCGCAGCCCGCAGTCGCTGCGCTTCCGCCGCCGCAAGCTCGCGCAGGTAGCGATCGGCGCGGTCCTTGTACGAATACCCGGCGTATGCCGCATCTGCTGCGCCGGCCACTTCCATCAGCAGGCTCCAGAAGCTGGTGCGCTGCCACAGGCCCTTGCGCGAGCCCACCTCCCGCGTAATCTCGCAGACCCGCCCGCCGCCGCGCAGAATCGCGCGCACGCACCGCTCGGCGGCAAAGGGACGCGTGGGGTCGGCGTCCGGAAAGCTGGCCAGCAGTTCCATCACGCTTTCCGAATCGGCTTCCCACCCCACCCATCGAAACCGCGACCCGCCGCTCACCAGCGTGCCCCGCCGCAGCAGGTCGCGGATGCGCGGTTCGTCCTTGCCGGTCACCCCCAGCAGGTGCTCCACCAGATCGCGCATGGGCAGTTCTTGCACCACTACGGGCGTGATGGAAATGGCTCCAGCCTCTTCCGAACTCAGCTTTACCCGGACCGTCTGCGGTAACGCCATGGCTTGATTTCACGCTAGCATAAGTCCGTGACCCCTCTGGAAAAAGTGCTCGCGGAAACCGCGCGCTATGAGCACGCACTGCTCGATTTTTCGGCGCGCGAGCACAACGGCTCGGTCGAATTGGTCATCGAACTCAAGAACCGCGGCCTGGGCCTCCACACCTACTATGCGCCCGTCCACGCCCGCGACATCGAACACTCGCAGTTCCCCTGGACCTTCCAACGCTACCTCTACGACTGCATGCACGATTACCTCGTCGAGATGTTCATTCACACGCCGCAGAGCCGGGACCCGCGCCCATGACTGCGGCCGGCGAGCTGCTGGCGCGCGAAATCCGCGCCTCCGGCCCCGTTCCCTTCCGCCGCTTCATGGAAGTGGCGCTCTACCATCCCGAGCATGGCTACTACCGCCGCCCCCGCGATCCCTTCGGCAAAGAGGGCGACTTCTTCACCGCCGAACAGGTCCAGCCGGTCTTCGGCATCCTGGTGGCTGCGCGTGTCCGCCAGCTCTTCCGCCAGATGGGCGAGCCCGCCGATTTCGCCGTCGTCGAGCTCGGCGCCGGCCGCGGTGAGATGGCCGAGGCCTTCTCCGAATGGCGCTACCTGCCCATCGATATCGATTCCGGCGCGCTGCCGGCGAGCTTTCGCGGCGTCGTCTTCTCCAATGAGTTCTTCGACGCCCTGCCCGTCGAAGCAGTTGTCTACCGCGGTGGCGCCTTCCGCCGGCAGTTGGTCAACGTAGACGGTGAACGCTTCGTGTGGCACGAAGGCCTGGAGGTGGATGCCGATACCGCCGATTACCTGCGACGCTGGTTTCCGGCTCCCGAAGAGGGCCGCTGGTGCGAAGTGAACTTCGAAGCCCTTCGCTGGATGGAACGCATCGGCCGCTCGCTCGAAGCCGGCTACATGCTAACCATCGACTACGGCTACACCCGCAATGAGGCTGTTCGCTTCCCCGCCGGTACGCTAATGGGGTACCGCCGCCACACCGCTCGCGATAATGTGCTCGAAGATCCCGGTGACCGGGACATCACCGCGCATGTCAACTTCACCGCGCTCGAAGAGTGCGGCGAGCGCTGCGGCCTGCGAAAAAATAATTTTCAAACGCTGGCGCAAATGCTGCTTACCGCCGGCGAGCCCGACCAATTTGCCGCCGCGCTCTCCACCGGCGACCTGCGCCGCCGCCTCCAGCTCAAGACGTTGTTGTTCGGAATGGGTGAGACTTTTCGGGTCCTGCTGCTGTCCAAGGGAGAAGAGAAATGAATCGGAGTAATTAGTCTGAAACAATGAAAAAGGCCCCGAAAACCGGGGCCTTGGAGTAAAACCTGTTTTTAGCTTGCCCTTATGCAGGGCGCGCCCTGACTACTTCTTTTTCTTAGGAGCAGCCTTTTTCTTGGGGGCGGCTTTCTTGGTTGCAGTCTTCATCGATTGATTCTCCCTAACATCAAATTTTGCGATTCAAAAATCGCAATGTGATTCATATATAAGGTGGTTCGCGCCGAAAGTCAAGAAAAAAATGAATCGGTCCCCCGCTTTCGGCCTCTATCGGGTTGCGCCTTCCGCCGCCTTCGGAGAGAAAAAACAGTTCGCGCCAAATCTTGATTGCTCTCTGGTTCCGTATATACAATAGGACGCCGATTCGAATGTGGTTGCTTCCTCTACTCCTGGCTGTTGGCGCCGCTGAAGGCGATACCGATCTGGTCTTGCGCCTGCAGCGCCGCGATCCCCGCGCGCTCGCCGAGCTGTATGACCGCTACGGCCGCCTCACCTACGCCCTGATCCTGCGCGTGGTGCGCGACGTGGGCGCCGCCGAAGACCTGGTGCAGGAAACCTTTCTCCGCGTCTGGACCCGCGCGCAGGCCTTCGACGCGCAGAAGGGCTCCATCGGCCCGTGGCTGCTGGCCGTCGCGCGCAATCGCGCCATCGATTATCTGCGCTCCGCCGGCGGCCGTGAACGTAACAGCGTGGAGTTCGAAGAGACCGACCATCCTTCCCTGTTCACCGACATGGAGCAGGGAATCCTGGCATCCGATCGCGCGCGGCGCGTGAAGGCGGCTGTCGAAAAACTTTCCGCCAGCCAGCGGCAGGTCATTGAGCTCGCCTACTTCGAAGGTCTTACCCAAA
>PLZX01000192.1 GCA_003152325.1 Bryobacterales bacterium
TGATCGGCGTGCCGTGGCGCATCGTCGTAGGCAAAAAGCTCGCGAGCGGAATGGTGGAACTGGTGGAGCGCAAGACGCGGCAGGCGGCGGATGTGGCTGTGGGCGAAGCGGCGGCGGTGGTGAAGCAGCGACTGGCCTAACCAGCCTCATAAAGCACGCCCCGTCGGTGACAAGAATCTTTGAGCTCTATTCTGCTTGCTTTCAGCCCCTTGCATCCGAACTCCCAAGAGACCGCTCAGCCCTCGTGCTACCTTCGAGTCGGGTAAGGAAGAGCGCCAGTCGCGAACTTTCGAACCCACTTGCTGGCCAGCAAGCGTTGCCACTTCGGTGGTGCTGAACCTTCCGGAGGCCTTGAAACCTTGCGGCCGTCACCGGGGCTGTTAACCGATGGGGGTCGACGGAAGAAACGTGAGATCGCGGTTTCACAATCCCGAAAGGCCGGCATTCGTGCCCTGTCTGAGTACGGTTTTCAGAGAATCATGCAACGAATCGGGGAGCGGGGCGCCATCCAGCGTCGTTAACCCTGAAGTTGCGGTTCAAATCACTGGCGGCCGCCCGTAATTGGGTCCGAGAAAATCCGGAGACACGCCCGGCGAAAAGTCCGAGAGCCCCGGCCGCCGCAACGCCATCTATATTCTTCCTCACACGCACACCACAAGTGTCTTTCATTCTGACTTCCTCGACTCCCGACTCCTGTTGAACTCGCTTAATGCGGCTGCAGGAACTTCTGAATCGTGGTGATGCTCTGGCGGGCGATCTTGGCTTCGTCCATGTCAGGGTTGATGGCGAGGACTTCTTGAAAGTGAACCAGGGCCGGGCCGAGGGTCGCGATGGTGCCGGTGTCGACGGCTTTGTGCATAAAGGAAAGACCCAAGGCGTAATGCGCGTAGGGATCTTTCGAATAATAAGTGAGAGACTTCTGGCAATAACCGATGGCTAAATCGTACTGCTTTTGGCGGTATTCACAATCGCACAGGCCGAAAAGGGCCAGGCTGCGCAATTCCCTCCAGATATCGCGCGTACCGGCGTGGTGTTTCTTGCCCATACCGAACAGCGACCCCAAAACATAGTAATTCAACTGGCCGGCCAGGTGGCTGTCGAAGTTACTCAAGGCGAGATACTGATCGTATTCGGACTGAGCGTCGGCGAGTTCGCCGGTGAGGCGCAGGCTGTCACCCAGCCAGAGATGGGGCTCGGCATCTTTAGGTGTGAGGCGGATGGCTTTGCGGGCGGCATCGATGGATTGCGGGTACAACTCCTTGAGCCGGTCGGCCTGGGCTAGCATGGTGAGTGCTACGGCATGATCGGGCTGGCGCACCAGCACGATGTTGATCTGGCGGATAGCTTCATCCACGTCGCCGATATCGAGAAGCATGCCGGCGTAATTGGCGTGCGCTTCGAGATAGTCGGGGTCGATTTCCACGGCCTTCTTGTAATACTGCTGGGCCTTGTCTTCATCGAAAAGGGCGCTATAAGTCAGACCTAGATAATAAGCAGCCTGGCTGTAAGTAGGATCGAGCTGCAAGGCTTTCTCAAGTTGCCCGGCGGCCTTCGAGTAATTCGGCGCGTCGCCTTTCTGATAGTATTCGATGCCCTTATCGAGCGAGTCGGAGGCGGCCTTGTCGCGGTGGCGGAGGATGAGGATCTTGATGGTGACGGCGGAATCGGTGCCGGGATAAACGGTCTCCTGGCGGGGACCATCGGGCTCGTAGCCCATCTTGACGCCTTTCACGGTGTGCTGGCCAGGCGCCAGGCCGGGCACCGCAAAGGGCTTGCCCTTGGGCACTACGCCGATGGATTTGTTATCGACGAAGACTTCGACGCCATCTGTATTGGCGGTAAAGATCAGCGAGCCGAACTTCGGCGCGGGCGGGGTGGCCGGAGCCGCGGTCGAAGGCACAAAGGCGAGCCACATGTTGGCATCGAAGCTGCCGCGGTCGGAAGTGGGATTCTGCTGGCCATGGGTAGCTTCGCGGACGTCAGTGCGGACGTACTCGGCTAGTTCGTCGGCGGTAACAATGCCGTCGTGCGAAAAATCGGCTTCGCCTTCCAGACCTTTCACAACATAGTAAGTGAAGACGCCATGGCCGCCTTGAAGGTCGGGACTTTCGAAGGATTGTTCGCGGTCGCGGCTGGCGGTGAGGGAGAAGAGCGACTGGTTCAGGGTAGAGAGCGTCTGGTTGAGGCTTTGGGTGTCTTCGGGGGAGATGGCGCCGCTATGGCAGGCGTCGGTGAGGAGGATCTTCCATTTGGCGTGTATCTTGGATCCAATGACGGCGCCGAGTTCATCCATGGGATAGCCAGTGGTGTCGGCCTTGTCGAGTTTGAAATCGGAAGGCGCCAGATAGCCCTTGCCCCGATACATGAAGCCGTGGCCGGCGAAGTAGATNNGTGGCCTGGGCGCCGGTGAGAACCTTGACGTTTTCCGCTTTGAAATTGCCGCCTTCGGGGCTGATGAGGATGGTGTAGATGGACTGGGCGTCGCGCTCGGCGAACTGAAGCTGCTTCTCAGCGGGCAGGTTGGGGTATTTGGAAATGCCGACGACCACGGCGTAGCTGTGGCCGGAGAGTTTAGCGGGCAAGGTGGGATCTTCGATTTTTTCGAGCTTGAGGTCGCGCTGCTGTTTCGGTGGCTGAGCGAAGGCCAGGGCGAGAGGAGCAAGTGCCAGCAGAAGATAGCGTGTCAGCAGCATAGGATCACCGGTGGGCAAGGTGAAACTCGTAAAGGACCGGCCCGTTGAGCGGCGCGGGGGAAGAAATCACGGCCGTATCTTTCTGGCGCATGAAGAGGAGATCACGGCTGCCGGCGCCGGCGGCGGCGGCAATGTTCTGGGGAAGGTCTGCGCCGCGTGGAACCGGCTTGGGGCCGGCAGAGGTATCGATGCAATCTCCGCGGGCGCGCAGGATGGTATCGTCGCAGCGGGGAATCAGGATGATGGGCGCCGGCTTACTCTGCGGCGGCGGGGCCAGGCGGGGCGGGGCATCGGTGAGGCGCGCCGGGGTCACCAGCCAATAGACCACTTCATGGCCGGCGGGGCCGGCGACGCGGAACACAGTGGAAGTGGCGGGCACGCGATAGTCCGTCGAGGCCATGATGCGGTTATCCTGTCCGGTTTCCTCGCGGGGGAAAAGCTGTTCGTACTTACCGGAAGTGCTTTGGTTCATGACGTAGAGATAGCCATCGAAGTTGGTGCGGAACCGGAAGCGGACACGATCGCCCCGGTTGAGAACGAGGCCGGGGTCGATGGTGCGCCAGGTGGCGCCATCGAGGCGTTCGAGCATCAACTCGATGCGGTGCGCACCCTCCGACATGGTATGGGTTTGGGGCAATGCCGGGGTCAATAGCGCGAGCACGGGCAGCAGGGCCTGTGCGCCCCGTCGGATCATTGGTGCACCAGTTTGAGATCGGCTACCACGCG
>PLZX01000144.1 GCA_003152325.1 Bryobacterales bacterium
TGGGGTATTCCTGCGCCAGTTTGACAGCTTCGAGGGGCGAATAGGCCATGCGGACGTCGCCGCCGGCGGCGCGGACCCGGAACAGATCGGACCGCGAGCCGGGCACGCGCAGCATGTCGCCGTAAGAGACGAAAATCACGCCGGGCCGGGAGGCGATTTCGATCGCACGGTCGACGAATTCGAGCGGCGCGACGCACACCGGACACCCTGGACCGTGCACTAACTCGATTTCGGGCGGCAAAAGGTCCGGCAGACCGTAGCGCATCAGGGTGTGGGTTTGCCCTCCGCAGATTTCCATCAGCACCCAGGGCCGGGTGACCCGGGCGTGGATGCGCGCGGCCAGGGCGTGAGTGATATCGGCGTCGCGGTACTCGTCCAGATATTTCACAGCCGTTCCTCCGGCGCGCCCTCGTCTGCTTCCTGAATTTGGCGCAGCAATTCGTAGGTACGCGCGGCTTCCTCGGGAGATACACGGCTGATGGCGAAGCCCACGTGAACCAGCACGTAGTCGCCCACCTGGGCTTCGGGAACGAAGTTCAAGAAAACCTCGCGGGAAATGCCGCCAAACTTCACTTTGGCGATGCGGTCGCCGTCGCGCTCTTCCGCCTCGATGATTTTACCCGGCACTGCCAGACACATGATTTATTCCTTTCCGTTATTGCCCAGGTTGGGCCGCTGCCGGGACGCATTTGGCGCCGGCTGGTAAAAACAATTGCGCGGGACGAGCTGACGCACCAGGCAGCGTTCCCGGAAATAGATACCGCACTTGAGGCACAGTTCCTCTGGATTCGAAGTTTGGTCCACGATGTCCGCCGAAAGCCGGTCCAGCAGTTCGGAAGCGCGCCGCAGCTCTTCCGGCGGAAACTGGACGAAGATACTTTGGAGCTTGCGCTGGCGGGCGCTCTCATAAGCCGTGAGCAGCCGCCCGCTGGCCGGGGTGAGGCGGAGGTGCATGACACGCCGATCCTTCTGGTCCTCGGTGCGCCGCAGCAGGTCGCGCCGTACCAGGCGGTCCACCGCCTTACTGGCGGCCGCGTTGCTGACCCGGAGAAACGAAGCCACATCGCCGAGCGTGTAGGAATCCGTCATGGCCACCAGCTTTAGCAGCTTCATCTGTGAGGGGGTGACTTGCCCCTCCGTCGCCTTGTCCAGCAGCCGCTGCTCGATAATATCGGTGACGGCCGAGGCGAAAACATGCGCACTTCCCAGGAAATCGTCGATCTCTCTCAAGCTGCGGTCGCGCGTCATACAGATCCTTTTATCTGGAAATCTTTTCTTCAGTTAAACAACTTGCCGGGCGCAAGTCAATCCGGAACGGTCCATGTGTGACTCCAATCGGAGCCGCGACCGTTAGGGAGCGTTAGGTCTATGCGTCAGGCCGGCAAACGCTCCCTTACGGTCGCGGCTCCGATTGCCGCGTTGAAATACTCGCGCTCCACCCATCGGGCGGCCTCCGGCACCGCGCGCTGAACCGGTTCGGACAACCCGGGACAGACTTCTTCGGGCAAGGGGCCCGTCTGGCAGGCGAGCACCCGCACTTCGACCCCGGTCTGTTGTTGCAGCTCGCGCAGCATGTTGGATGTGGGCAACTGGTGCATGGAAAAATCGTCCAGTTTGACCACGGGGATGTCGGCCGGGTTCAGTTCGAACCACTCGCCCGGCTCCCGGCCGACATCCACCGCGTCGACAATCAACAGCCGGCGCGGACGCACCGGGCTGAGGCAAAGCGTGAACAGAGGCAGGCGCACGCCCGTTCCGGCGTCCAGGATGCAAACGCCGGCGGGCACGTCGAAGTGCGTCTCCAGGTGTTCCACCAGCGCGCACCCGAAGCCGTCATCGCCGAAGAAAACGTTGCCGACGCCGAGAATCAGCACCGGCTTCGTGCAAAAGTCTGGAACAGCGTCTTCTTCCCTAATTGGCATGACGGCTTCTGGCATGGCGCGGCCTTAGTTTGCGAGCGTATCGAGCAAGCTACCCTTGGCATCGAAGATGTCCAGCTTCACCGACATCTTTCCGTCCAGCCGGTGCGTGGCGCAGGACAGGCACGGGTCGTAGGCGCGGATGGCCATCTCGACCGTGTTCAACACGCCCTGATCGTATTTCCCGTCGTGGATCAGGCTCTTGGCGGCCTGCGTCACCGACAGGTTGATGGGGGCGTTGTTATGGGTAGTCCCGACGATCAGGTTCATGTTGGTGAGCATGCCGTCGGCGTCGGTCTCGTAATCGTGAATCAGGGTGCCGCGCGGCGCTTCCGTGCAGCCGACTCCGCGGGCGGCGCGCGGCGTCACTTTCACGCGCGTTTCCAGGCTGGTAATGTCCTTGTCGTCCAGCAGGCGGATGGTGTTTTCCGCGTTATAGAGCAGCTCGATCAGGCGGGCCCAATGGTACAGCAGGGTGAGCTGCGCCGGGCGGCCGAACTTGCGCCGGAATTCCTCGAGTTCGGTTTGCGCCAGCGGAGTGTCGATGAAATCGCAAACGTTGATGCGAGCCAGGGTGTTGGCGCGGTACAGGCCGGGCGCGTTATCTTCCAGCGAGAAGGCGCCGCGCTTTTTGGCATAGGGGAACTTCAGGTAGCTCCACGGCTCGATGTGTTCCCCGATGAATTCGGTGTACCGGTCATAAGCGAAATCCTCGAAGGAGCCGTCGCTCGCCATCAGGCGCAGCTTGCCGTCATAGAGATTGAGAGCGCCGTTTTCCTTGACGGTTCCGATGAACCCGCTGGTGATCACGCCCAGCGACTTCACCACGTCNNGGAACCGCGGCCTGCGGGTGGATGGCCTTGCCCGCGATAATCTCCAGCATTTTGGCGCACATGTGCCGCACGCGGACCACCCGCCGGGCCACCTCGGGCGCGGCCTGCAACACGCCGATGACGTTGCGCACCGAATAATCGGCATCCGGACCCAACAGGAAGTCGGCGCCCGCCAGGAAATAAAAGTGCAGGATGTGTTCTTCCATGTAGGCGA
>PLZX01000171.1 GCA_003152325.1 Bryobacterales bacterium
CTCGAAGCCATGCAGGAACGCACCGTCACCATCGACCGCGAAACCCACCGGCTCTCTCCAAACTTCACCGTCTTCGCCACCCAGAATCCCATCGAATCCGAAGGCACCTACCCGCTTCCGGAAGCGCAGAAGGACCGCTTCATGCTCAAGATTCCGATGACGTGGCCCTCCGGCGCAGACGAACTGTCGCTCGCCCGCCGCAGCCTGGATGACTCCGCGCCCGAGGCCGTTTTTGCGCGCGGCGAGGTCAGCCAGTGCCTCACCGAGACCGAATTGGTCTCCATGCGCGAAGCCCTGGCGCAGATCAACGTCAGCGATCAATTGGTGGATTACGCCGTGCAGGTGGTGCGCCGCACGCGCACCGACGACGCCATTCTTTCCGGCGCCGGCCCGCGCGCCAGCCAGGGCCTGCTCCGCGCCGCGCGCGCCTGGGCCGCTCTTTCCGCCCGCGATTTCGTCAGCCCCGACGACATTCGCGCTGTCGCTTCGCCCGTGCTCGAGCACCGCCTCTTGCTCCGCCCAGAATCCGAACTCGAGGGCGTCCGCACCGCCGAAGTGCTCGACCGCATCCTGCATGAGGTGCCGGTGCCCCGATGATCGTTCCCTCCCAGCGCTTGATGCTGGTGGCCGCGGTGGTGGTTGTGCCGCTGGCCACCGCCGCCGGCCTCGTCCCCGGCGTAGCGCTCGCTTGTGTCATCACTCTGGTGTTGTTCGCGGCCGCCGCCGCGGCGGACGCCGTTCGCTCGCTGGAACGCCTCGAGGCGCTCCACCTGCGCACACCCCCCTTTCTCCGACTCACCAAGGATGTCCCCACGCTCCTGCCGGTGTTCATCGACAACCGGTCGACCGAGGCCATCGCGCTCCGGCTCAGCGCCGTGATGCCCAGTGGCATCGCGTCCAAAACTCTCATCGAAGATGTCCTCGCGCCCGCCGGCGCTTCCCGCTTCGATTGGCCAGCCACCGGAATCGCGCGGGGCGATCATCCGCTCGCGGCCCTGCATCTCGAAATCGCTTCGCCCTTCGGCCTGTGGCTCGCCCGCGCCACCCGCGCAGCCGCGTGCGCCCTGCGCGTCTATCCCAACCTGCGCGATCGCTCCACCGCCGCGCTCTTCCTTAAGCGCGCCGACGCCGGTCCGCGCGCCCACCGCCTCCTGGGCAAAGGGCGCGAGTTCGACAACCTCCGCCAGTACATGCCCGGCGACAACTTCGAGGACATCTATTGGAAAGCCACCGCGCGGCGGCATTTTCCGGTCGTCAAACTCTTCCGTGCGGAGCATGCCCAGGAAGTCTATGCCATCATCGACGCGTCGCGCCTCTCCGCACGCGGCGACATTCTGGAAAGCTACGTCAACGCCGCGCTCCATCTGGCCCTGGTGGCCGAACACCAGGGCGACCGCTTCGGCCTGGTCACGTTCAGCGACCGGACCCACCGCTTCCTGCGCGCGGGCAGCGGCATCAACCATTTCCGCCTCTGCCGCGAGACCATCTACAACCTCCAGGCCCGCAAAGTTAGCCCCGATTTCCGCGACGTCTTTACCAACCTCCAGTTGAATCTTCGCCGCCGCGCCTTGCTGGTATTCTTTACTTCGCTCGACGACGCGCTGCTGGCCGAAACCTTCGAACGCGAGGTTTCCCTGCTGGCCCGCCGTCATGTCGTCCTGGTCAACGTCACCCGGCCCTCCGTCGAGCCGCTGTTTTCCGGGGAGCCCGCCCCCGATCTCGACGCCCTCTACACCGGCCTGGCCGGCCAGATGCTTTCCAACCGCATGCGGCACTTGAGCTTGGCGCTGGGGAATCGCGGCGTCCGCCTTTCCACCGTGGACTCGCTGCGCATCAAGACCCAGGTAACCGCCGGCTACCTGGAAGTGAAGCGGAGGCAGATGCTGTGATCATCGACCTTCCCCGCTTCGTCGCCGCCGAGCGCGTTTATTGGGACGAGCTCGCGACCTTGCTCGCGCGTCTCGAAACCGAACCCGAGGCCCGTCTCTCGCTGCCCGAAATCCAGCGGCTGCATTACCTCTATGAAAGGAGTTCGGCGGATCTCGCGCGTCTCGACACCTTCTCCACCGAGCCCAACCTGCGCGCCTTCCTGGAATCGCTCGTGGCGCGCGCCTATACCGAAATCCACGAGACGCGCACGCCCGTCAAGGTCCGCTGGAAATCACTGGTGCTGGCCTTCCCGCGCGCCTTCCGCCGGCACCAGAGCGCGTTTCGCCTCTCGCTCGGCGCCACCTTGCTCGGCTGCGCTTTCGGATGGTTCGCCATCCGCATGGATCCTCACGTCAAGACCGTGCTCATGCCGTTTCCCGGCCTGAACAGCTCTCCCGCCGAGCGTGTCGCTAAGGAAGAAAGCGCCAAGACCGACCGCCTGCGCGGTGAGAAGGCCTCGTTCTCCGCCGAGCTGATGACCCACAACATCCACGTGACCGTGCTCACCATGGCTTTCGGTATGACCTGGGGCGTGGGAACCCTGATCCTCCTTTTCTATAACGGCATCATCTTGGGAGCGGTTGCCGCGGATTACGTCGGCGCCGGGTTCGGCACTTTCCTCACCGCCTGGTTGCTGCCCCATGGCTCCATCGAGATTCCCGCCATCCTGCTCGGCGGCCAAGCCGGCTTCATTCTGGCCGGCGCGCTCATCGGGTGGGGCGGGCAGATGCCGCGCACCGAACGCCTCCGCGCCGTCACACCGGACTTGTTCGCCATCATTGCCGGCGCCGCCGCCCTCCTGATTTGGGCCGGCATCATCGAAGCGTTTGTCTCGCAATACCATCAGCCCGTGTTGCCCTATAGCCTCAAAATCGCATTCGGCGCTTGCGAGCTCGCGGCGCTCACGGCATTCCTGGGATGGGCGGGCCGCGAATGAAAGCTGCGCGCCACTCCCGTCTCTCCATCGAAACGCCCGAAGGCGTGGTCTTCTCCTTCGAGCTGGCCACACCGGTTTCGCGCGCCCTGGCGTGGGCCATTGACGCGGCCGCCATTGCCGCTGCCTGCTCCGTCGTCGGCGGAGTCTGTTCCTCCGCCAACATACTCAGCAGCGATGGGGCCACCGCCGTGTCCACAGTGCTCTACTTCGTGATTTCGGTGGTCTATGGCATTCTGCTGGAATGGCGCTGGCGCGGCCAGACCGTCGGCAAGCGCGCCCTCGGGCTGCGCGTCCTCGACATCCATGGCATGCGCCTGCAGCTTTCGCAGATCGTGCTCCGGAATCTGCTACGCCTTGTCGATACGCTGCCCGCGCTTTACCTGGTTGGTGGCATCGCCTGCCTGTTCAGCCGCAACGCCCAGCGCCTGGGCGATCTGGCGGCCAACACCATCGTGGCTCGCGAGCGCAAGCCGGAAGAGCCCGATCTCGACGAAATCGCGCCCGCCAAGTACAATTCCCTATTAGCCTATCCGCACCTGGCCGCGCGTCTGCGCAGCCTGGTGACTCCCGAAGCCGCCGCCATCGCCATTCAAGCCGTCACCTTACGCGATGGCTACGACCCCATCGCCAGAATAGAGCTCTTCGCAGAACTCTCCTCCCACTTCCGTTCCTTAGTTGAATTTCCCGAGCAGTCCCTGGAAGGCATCACCGACGAGCAATACGTGCGCAGCGTGTTGCGTGTAATCTACACGGGATGAGCCGCAACAGGCTCCAGCTTCTTTCGCGTTTCTTAGTTCGGGTGCCGCGCTCGCTTGGCTGCGACGGATTTTAAGACCAACGTCTCCAACACCTTTTGATCCACATCGGCGAGCTTCTTGATGTAGAGGCAGCCCCCGCCGGTGGTGTGCTTGCCGAGCTTAGCCAGCAACGCCTCAGATTCACTGAACCCCATCATGCCGTAGACAACGGTTGCGGCCTTACGCGGCGAAAAACCGGCAAGCGGCATATCGCCCTCGCGCCCGCTCTCATAGGTGTAGTGATAGCTGCCGAAGCCGATGATCGACGGCCCCCACATCTTCGCTTTTTCGCCAGTTGCGCTTTGCATCAACTTGACGAGCGCCTTGGCATCCGCGCGCTTGGTTTCGTCCGTGAGGGCATCGATAAACGCCGGAACACTTAGTTTGGTCGGCTTGGTTTTGTTGTCCGCCATTGCTCCCGCCTTCCGTCTTTTCCAAGGTACCTTGCACAGAGGAACTCATGCAACGGCGGGATGGCCCTTCAAGATACTCAGAACGGCGGCAGCCACGCGTCCGCCAGCCGCGTGATCACCCTTTGCTCCTCGGCGGAAAAGCGCG
>PLZX01000372.1 GCA_003152325.1 Bryobacterales bacterium
CCATTCTCGATGAAGATCTCGTTCGTGTGCATGCCGGCCACAATCACGCCGGCGAGATAAACGCCGGGGCATTCGCTCTCCAACGTCTCCGGATTGGTGCGCGGGCGCTGGGTCTCGGGCTCGAGTGTAATGCCGGCAGAGTTCAGGAATTCCAGATCGGGGCGGTAGCCGATCAGCGCAAACACAAAATCGTTCTTGAGCGTGACTTCCCCTTGCGGCGTCTCGACCAGAATCGAATCCTGACGGATTTCCACGACGCGCGAATGAAAGTAAGCCGGTATCTCACCGTTCTTGATCCGGTTCTCGATGTTCGGGCGGATCCAATACTTCACGCGGTCCGAAATTCTTGGGCCCCGATGGATCAGCGTGACGCGAGCGCCCGTCCACCACAGCTCCAAAGCCGCAATAGCCGCCGAATTCTTCGCCCCAATCACCGCTACATCGTGGTTGTAATACGGATGCGCTTCTTTGTAATAGTGCAGCACCTTGTCGAGATCTTCGCCCGGAACGTTTAACAGATTCGGCACGTCGTAATAGCCCGTTGCCAGCACCAGTTTGCGCGTCTGATAAATGTGCGCGCATCCCAGCCGGTCCGTCGAGAAGACCTGGAACGCCTTGTCGGCGCCCGCAATCCGTTCCACGCGCTCATACTGCCGGATATCCAGTTTGTAATGCTCCGCCACGCGGCGATAATACTTCAGCGCTTCGGTGCGGTTCGGCTTTTCGTTCAGACTGGTCATCGGGATGTCGCCGATTTCCAGCAGCTCCGGCGTCGTGAAGAAAGTCATGTGGGTGGGATAGTTGTAGAGCGAGTTGACGACGCAACCCTTCTCCAACAACACTGTCTTCACGCCGCGCTTGTTGAGTTCGATGCCGCAAGCGAGGCCCGTCGGCCCGGCTCCCACCACTATCGCATCGCAGGATTCCGTCATTTCACGCCTCGGTGAGCAGAGGAGTTGACAGACGAAAGCGTCTGTCCCACTTTGGTGCGTAAGCGCCTGCGTTTCCGTGGGGCAGGCGCTTTCGCCTGCCAACCGATCGCTCTCACAGCTTGCTCTCGACGTCCAGATACGCCGCTGCCAGGGCCGCATCCAGCGCGCCGGCATCTTTGCCGCCGCCTTCCGCCATGTCGGGACGCCCGCCGCCTTTGCCGCCGGTGGCCGCCGCCGCGGCGCTCACCAGTTTGCCGGCCTGCACCTTGCCCGTCAAATCTTTCGTGACGGCCGCCACAATCGCCACGCCGTCATCGCCGGCCGAGGCCAGCACCACCACCGCGCTCTTCCACTTGTTGCGCAGCGAATCCACCAGCGACCGCATCTGCTGCCGGTCCATTCCGTCCACCCGCGCCGCCAGCACGCGCGCCTCCTTCACCGTGCGCGCCTGCGCCTCCAGGCCCCCCGCGGCCGCTTGCGCCACCTTCTCCTTCAACTGCTCCACCTGCTTCGCGAGGCCACGCTCCGTCACCAGCAGCTTTTCCACGTGTTCGACGAGTTCCGGCTCGGACGCCCGCAGCAGCTCCGTGATCCGCCGCAGCGCCCCGCTCGATTCCTGGTATTGCCGCAGCGCCGCTTCGCCCGTGATGGCTTCAATCCTTCGCACGCCCGCCGAAATGCTGCCCTCGTACACGATCTTGCACACGCCGATATCGCCGGTGCGTCCCACGTGCGTGCCGCCGCACAGTTCCCGGCTGAAGCCCGGCACCGTCACTACGCGCACCTGGTCGCCGTATTTCTCGCCGAACAGCGCCATGGCGCCCGTGGCGATGGCTTTCTCCAGCGGCAACACATCCGTTTCCACGCCCGTGTTGCGCAGAATCTGCTCGTTCATGAGCCGTTCCACTTCTTCCAGCTCCGCGCGGTCCACCGCCGCGTAATGCGTAAAGTCGAAGCGCAGCCGGCCGGGTTCGACCACGCTGCCGGCCTGCTTGACGTGCGTCCCCAATACCTGCCGCAGAGAGGCGTGCAACAAGTGCGTGGCCGTATGATTGCGCCGGGTGGCACCGCGCAGCGGCGCCGCCACTTCGCCCCGCAGCACGTCGCCCACCCGCAGCGCCGCCGATGTCACGATGCGATGCACCGTCAATCCCGGCACGCCCGGAAACGCGCCCTCCACATCCGCTACTTTTTCGCCTTGCGCCGAATACAGCGCTCCCCGGTCGCTCACTTGTCCACCCGATTCCGCGTAGAACGGCGTCTGGTCGAACACCACTTCTGCGTGCGCGCCCGCGGCAACTTCGTCGACCAGCTGCTTCTCCACCAGCAACCCAATCACGCGCGAAGTCGCTTCGAGCTCCGTGTATCCCAGAAATTTCGTGCGCCCCTGTTCCAGCAGCTTCTGATAGGCCGGAGCAACCGCGCCTTTCTCCGCGCCTTTCCAGCTCGCGCGGGCCCGCTCCCGCTGCTGCTTCATCTCCCGCTCGAAGCCTTCGCGGTCGATCGTCAGGCCGCTCTCGCGGGCCATATCTTCCTGTTCGTCGAGCGCCAGCCCGAAGGTATCGTACAACTTGAATGACACCGCGCCCGAAATCGTGTGGTCCGTCGCAACCGCCGCCGCTTGGTTGAATTCCTTCTCCGCCGTCAGGAACGTAGTGGCGTAGCGGTGCTCCTCGTCCTTCACCACCCGCGCCACGCGCTGCACGCTCTCCATCATCTCCGGGTACGGGCCCTGCATCAGCTCCGCGACAAATCCCGTCAGCTTGTAAAGGAACGGCTCCTCCATCCCCACCATGCGGATGTTCCGCATGGCGCGCCGCATGATTTTGCGCAGCACGTAGCCGCGCCCATCGTTGGCCGGCAGAACGCCATCGTGTACCAGGAACGCGGCCGCGCGCGCATGGTCCGCCGCAATCCGCAATGCCGTATCGACGCGCGCATCTTGTCCCACCGTGAGCCCGCATAGATCGGCCGCCGAAAGAATGATCGGCCGGATGAGGTCCGTATCGTAATTGGAAATCTTCCCTTGCAAAACCGCGGCAACGCGCTCCAGCCCCATTCCCGTATCGATGGACGGCCGCGGCAGCG
>PLZX01000258.1 GCA_003152325.1 Bryobacterales bacterium
TCGGCGAAGCTAAAGTGGCGCATGAGCTCTCGCGCGAGCTTTTTGCCGAAGGCGTACTGGCCACGGGCATCGGCTTCCCAACGGTGGCGAAGGGTAAGGCGCGGGTGCGGACCATCGTGACGGCCACGCACACGAAGGCGGAACTGGATCAGGCGCTGGAAGTGTTCCGGAAAGTTGGGAAGAAGATGGGGATTCTGGCGTAGGCTGGCCTTCGCGGCTCGCGCGAAAGAGCCGGCTTAGCCGGCACGCTAGCTGCGAGACGCCGGGCAGAAGTCCGGCGGCAGGCTGAAAGCCTGACCCCACAAGCACGGCAGCGATGCCACTTTTAAGTCGCGCACGAATAAAGGACACCGGGGTAACAATTCGGTAACATTGGCCTTGTAGTCTACGGTCATGACCATCAGACACCTCGCAACCGCGCTCGTGGCAACGCTGCTCTGGGGAATTCCGGCCGGCGCCCAATCCGCGGCGGACTTGCTGCAAAAAGGAATTTACGCGCAGGAAACCCTGGGCGATCTCGACGGCGCCATCCGCTCGTATCGCCAGGTGCTCACTTCCTACCCGGCCAACAAGCAGATTGCGGCGCAGGCGCAATACCAGCTTGTGCTCTGCATGGTGCAGAAAGGCGACCGCGCCGCGGCCTCCCGCGAATTCGACGCACTGGCCAGAAACTACCCCGACCAGGCCGACTTCATCGCCAAGGCTCGCAAGCTGGTCCCCGTCGCTCCCATCCTGCTTCCGGCACCGTGGCCCGATGGCGAAGCCTTCCAGTTGAACATCAAGCGCGATGGCGCCTTCACTGGCGAATACCTGTTCTATTCCACCGGCCCTAATCCCTACCCCAGAGCGTTTACGAATTCCACCCCGTTCGGCCCCGCCGACACTCCCGTCCCCACGCAGGGCGTGGCGATGTACGGGAAGCTGGTCACTAAGCGCAGCACCCGCAGCTTCTGGGTCGCCGTCGACCGCGAGACCATGCAGCCTCTCGACAAGCCCCACCTGAGCCTGGACGACGATATGGGCGACCCGACGGCCGTCCCCTTCGCCGGACCGGCCATCGATATCGAGCCGCTGGTCTTTCGCCTGCGCCGCCTGCCGCTGGCCGTGGGGTACAAGACCACTCTGACCACCCACCCGCTAGTCCTGGGCGAAGGGTTTCCGCAGCAGGTGGAGCTGACCGTGACGGGCACCGAGACGGTGCAGGTGGTGGCCGGCAAGTTCAACTGCTACAAAGTCTCCTTCGGCCCGCTCAATCAGACTTTCTGGATCGGCGTTGATGGCGCCCGGTCGCTGGTGAAGATTCAGTCGGGCAAGGCCGAAGCCGAACTGGTGAAGGTGTGGGAAAAGCCCGTGTTCGATTCCGCCGTGGCGTTCCTGAAAACGGCCGGTTGGACCATGCGAGACCCCGACAAGGATCCCGGCCAGGAAGTCGCTACGAGCGCCAACACCGGCCCCGGCGGCCAATGGGTGAACGTGAACGTGCGAACGGCGTACACGCCGCCGGGCGACATTGCCCAGGCGCTTCGCCAGACCATGGCCGACAAGCTGGAGGCAGTGGCCCACACGGGCATCGCAAAAGAAGCAAGAGTCCGGCCGGACAGCGTCCAGACCCGCCTGATCGGAGGACAGCAGGCATTGATCTGCCTGGTCGACCAGGTCGACCACTCGATCCATGACGGCGTGCCGACGACAACTGAATATTACCGCTACTACGCGTGGATCCGCACGGAAAGCATGGCCATTGAGTTCTCGTCAGACAGCCAGGTTCGGGGCGGGATCGCCTTGTTTCGCTTCGTCTTCGAGCCCCTCCTCGCTACCGCCAAGATTCCCTGAGGCCTGACGTGCGGCTGCGAACCAAATTCGGCGAAGCGGATTCCGGGCGGTGGCTGGTTCTGCTGTGCCTGTTGCTGGGCGTGCTGGCGCCCACCGCCGCCGTTCTCTGGTTCATGAACGGCGCCCTCAACAGCCAGAAGGAACTGACCCGGCGCGAACTGGACCAGGCGTATCTCGACGCGCTCAGCACGCAACGCAAGCTCTTCACGGAGCGCTCCAATACCTATTGGAAAGAGCGCGTGGCGGCCATCGAGCGGCAGGCCAGTGACCATCCTGCCGCCGCCACCTTCGAGCTGGCGGTGCACTCTGGTGAGGCCGATTCGGTGATCGTCGTGACGCGCGATGGCGCTCTCGCCTATCCCACGCCCACCCCCGCGCCCGCCTCCGACCCGGTGGAGCACCGCAAGGAATGGATGGAGGCGCGCCGCTTGGAAAACAGCGCCGCGACGCTGGCCGAAGCCGCCGCCGCATACGGCCGCCTGGCTGCCGTCGAGCAGGACCCCGACATCGCCGCGCGCGCCTTGCAGTCCCAGATTCGCTGCCTGGTGCGCAAAGGCGATAAGCCCGAAGCCCTGCGCCTCATTGCGCAGCATTTTCGCGGCGGCCGGCTGATGGCCGCGACCGACCTGCAAGGCCGCTCCATCGCCGCCGATGCGCAGTTGCTGGCTTTGCATCTGGAGCCCACCGATCGCCTGGCCGCTACCCTGCTGCACCGCTTCGTCGCCGACTACAACAACGGCCTGCCCTCTTCACAGCGGCTGTTTCTCATGAACGAACTGCGCGCCATCGGGCCGCAAGCGCTGCCCACATACGACGCCGAATCGCTCGCCGAACAATACCTGGAAAGCGAGGGCGCCGGCCGCGACGAAGCCGGCCTGCGCGCCACTCGCGTTCCCGCCGTCTGGCGCATCGCTTCCGTCAACGGGCAGGTCATCGCCTTGTTTCGCACCTCGACCGTGCTGGCGGCCACGAACACGCTGACCCCAGGCTCGGCGGTCCATGCGGAGTTGGCTCCGCAAACGCCGGCCGGCCAGGCGCCCGATTGGCAGATCACCATTCCCCGCCCCAACTCGGCAACTTCCGCCCAGATCTCCCACCGCCAGATGGTCTCCTACCTGTGGGTCGGCTTCCTGGCGATTTCCGTGGTCACCGTCACCGCCCTGATCGCCGGCCAGGCGCTGCGCCGCCAATGGCGGCTTGCGCGGATGAAGACGGACCTCGTCGCCGCCGTATCGCACGAGTTGAAAACCCCGCTGGCTTCCGTGCGCCTGCTGGTGGATTCGCTGCTCGAAGACGAGAAGCCCGACGCGCAACGCACCCACGAATACCTGGAGTTGATCGCGCGCGAGAATCTGCGGCTGAGCGGCGTGATCGAAAATTTCCTGACTTTTTCGCGCCTGGAACGCAACCGCCAGAAGTTCGAATTCAGCGTCACGCAACCGGACGCCGTCGTCCAATCGGCCATCGAAGCCGCCCGTGAGCGCCTCCACGCGCCCGATTGCCGCCTGGAAGTAGAGGTCAGCCCCAATCTGCCGCCCGTTCGCGCCGACGAAAGCGCGCTGGTTACCGTGCTGCTCAACCTGCTCGATAACGCCTGGAAATATTCGCCCGCTGATAAGCACATCGCCGTCCGGGCCTACCGCGAAAACAGCCGCGTGGTCTTCGCCGTGGAGGACAACGGCATCGGCATCGCCCCGCGCGAGCAGAAGAAGATCTTCCGCCGCTTCTACCAGGTGGACCGCCGCCTGGCGCGCGACGCCGGCGGCTGCGGCCTCGGCCTGAGCATCGTGGAATTCATTGTGCGCGCGCACGGCGGGTCCATCGCAGTGAAGAGTCAGCCCGGCCAGGGCAGCACTTTTTCCGTCGCCATTCCGGAGGCCGCATGAAAGGAAGCCGCATCCTGATTGTGGAAGACGAGCCGGCGTTGCTGCGCGGCCTCACCGACACCTTCACCGCCAAAGGCTGTGAGGTGCTTTCGGCGGCCGATGGCGAGCGGGGCCTGGAGTTGGCGCTTTCCGCGCAGCCCGACTTGATCCTGCTCGACATCATGCTCCCCAAGGTGAACGGCTATGAGATCTGCCGCGCCGTCCGCGAGCACTCCCTCGACGTACCCATCATCATGCTGACCGCGCGCGGCCAGGAAGAAGACATCGTGCTGGGCCTGAACCTGGGAGCCGACGATTACGTTACCAAGCCTTTCAAGATTCGCGAACTGGTGGCGCGCGTGAACGCCTTTCTTCGGCGGCGCCACTCGGCCCGCGATGCCGCCTGCCGCTTCGGCGAGTTCGAATTGAATCTGGCCGCCCACAAACTGTTTCGCGGCGGCGCCGAAGTGGAATTGACCGCCAAGGAATTCCAATTGCTGGCCTATCTTGCCGCGCGCCCCGGCCGAGCGCTCGCGCGCAACGACATCCTGAACGCCGTTTGGGGCAGTTCAGTCTTCGTCACCCCGCGCAGCATTGACCGTTGCGTCACCACCCTGCGCGCGAAGATCGAGCCCGACCCGCACAGCCCCAAGTACATTCAGACCATCCGTGACATCGGCTACCGGTTCGAGCCGGAGTAGAGCAAGCTAAAGCATGCCCCACCAATGCAACCAGTACGGGGCAGGTGGGGCATGCTTTAGCTTGCCCTACTCGTATCTCAAGGCAATTGCCGGTCGACACTCGCCGCCCGCCGCGAAGGCAAGTAGCTCGCGACCAGACGCGCGGCATAGCGGCCCGTTCGCAGACATAAAAAGGGGCCGGCGCCCCCTGGCGGGAAAGCCGGCCCTGGTGCCGCGTTAGAAGTTTAGCCGCGCTACGAACTCCAGGGTTCGACCACCCGGATCGTTGGTGTTGTTGAAGTCGCGGAAAGCGGCCGTTGTCTGTCCGAAGGCGGTGCCCACGGCGCTGCTGATGTTGCCACCGGTGGCACTGCCGCCGGGGCTCAGAATGTTGGGATGGTTGAAGACATTGAGCGCCTGAACCCGAAGCTCGAAGTTCAGGCGTTCCTTGATTTGCGTCCTCTTGACCAGGCTGACGTCCCACTTCGAGAGCCACGGGCCCCAGTAAAAGAAGTGATCGCAAATCTGGCCCGCCGTGGTGCACGGTCCAATGTAGGGCGCGGTGGGGTCGAGCGTTCCGGTACCCAGGGCGAATGCCGCCAGAGTATTCTGCACCAGCGATTGTGGCAATAGATATACTGTCCCGGTGACGGATCCGTTGGCGTTGATCTGGCTGGTATGGGTTATGCCCATCTCACTCTGCACTTGCGCGGCGGTGATGTTGTGCAGCACTACGCCGCCATCGCCCACGTTGAATGTGCCCCGCCCGCTCGTAATGTTGGTGGGGCTCCCGCTCTGCAGGCGTCCGACTCCGGCCATCTCCCAACCGCTCACCACCTTGCCCAGCACTCCATGGGCACTATAGAGCAACGGGCGGCCCTGGCCGAACGGTAACTGGTAGATCCAGGTCGCCTTGATGCCGTGGCGGATATCGAACGTGGTCGGTCCTTTGTCCCCGCCCCAATTGCGTATGGTCGGAGTGTTGGCATCGGTCAGCGACTTGGAGAACGTATAGCTGCCCTGCAACTGCAAACCGCCCGCAAGCCGCCGCCGGATTTCCACCTGGCCGGAGTTGTAGGTGCTCGAATTGCGGTTGGTCATCTCCGTGGACGCGCCGCCATTCAATGGGTTCACCTGGAAGAAGTTTGCCGGATAGAGGGCCTTGGTCAGATTGGCCATGCGCGTGGCATTGGTTGCGATGGCGCTGGCGGTGGCGCCCACCGTTCCCTGGGTAAGCTGCGTGGCGGTAGTTTGATCGTTGGTGGTTCCCAGGGCCGTCAGCAGAATCGGCACGGCCACCTGTCCAGCCAATCCGGTGCTGCCGAAGTTATTGGTGGTCAGCTTGGTGCCCGGCGTCAACAACTGCGCCACCGAGATCCCGTTGGCGATCGCCAGATTGCTCTGCGCGTTCTGGAACTCCTTGGTGAAGTTGTTCTCGACGACATTCACTTCGTTCAGATTGACGGCGCTCCAGAGATCCACGCCGTGATTGCCAACGTAGCGGACTTCGAGCACCGTGTTTGTGCCCAACGGCCGCTGCAGTCCGAATTCCCAGCTCTGCACATACTCGGGCTTGATCTGGGGATTGTAGTCCTCCACGCCTTGACCGCTCTGCACCGTCAACGGGAAACTGGGGTTGGGGAAGGCAGCGTCAATGCTGGTGGGCGCCAGCCTCGGGTACGAGGAATCGCCAAACAGCACGCCGCCGGCCGCAAAGACGCTGGGCGTGGTGGAAGGGCTGGTACTGGTGCTGAGGCTGCGGCCCTGATTGCCGCTCCAGACGCCATCCAGGAAGCCGATTCCCTGGCGATTCGTCGAGAGGCTGTAACCGCCGCGCAGCACCGCATCGTTGCCCGTCAGCCAGTGGAGAGCGCCGCCCTTGGGAAGGCGGTAGGCCACACCAATGGAAGGATTGAAGTGGCCGACTCCAGGATCAAAACCCCCCACTCCGGATGGCACCAGCGAAAACACCGGCGCCGTGCCGGCCAGCGTACCCGGCTTGAAAAGATTGCCTACGCCCGAAACGCCAAACAGGCCGGCGAAGCCCGGCCGCGTGTAGAGGTTGTCGAGGTTCTGAATGGCATTCTGGCGGTCCCAACGCACCCCGATGATCACCGTGAGGCTCTGAGTTGCCCGCCAGGTATCCTGGATGTACGAGGCGAATTCGCGCATGTGGTCGCGGTCGACGGCGAAGTTCGAGCCGTACGTCTTGGTGGTCTCACCGAGGACCGCGGAACTCGTGACGGCCGAGACCCGGCCGGCGAGGATGGCATACAGATTCGCGGCGTCACTCAGTTGCGTGGCGCTGGCGCCCGGAAGATTGGCGGTGGTAAACAGCGAAGTAGCGCCGGTGTTGTCGGGATCGCCGGCCGCCTGTCCGAGCGTGATGGTGTTGAGCAGCGACGAATTCGACGAAGCCGACCACGCATTGACCTGCGTAAAGTTGAATCCGATATTGAGGAGGTGAGCGCCCTTCAGGTAGCTCACGTTATCGCTCGCCTGGTACACCGGCGCGCTGCGCGGGGCGTAACCGAGGTAGCTGCCGGTGTAGGGGTTGGTCATGTACCCGGCAAAGCTCACCAGGTTGCCGTTCCAGATGCTGTAGTCGGCAGGCGACATCCCGGCGCCCAGCGCGTTGGCGCCGCCCTGGATCCCCCCGGTGAATTCGTTGGTGATGGCCGGCGTGATGACCGAGCGCAATCCGATGCTGCCGGTCCAGTTGATGCCGTACTGTCCATCCAGATCGGACGCGCCCAGTTGCGTTCCCGTGCCGGGCAGAATGGCCAGCGTGCCGTTCAATCCGTCGGGAGCGCGGGAGTTGACCTGGTAGTTCCAAACGAAGTTGAAGTGGTGCTTTTCGGTGATGTTGTAGTCCACCCGCGCAGTCTCGAACTTGCGGTTGTTGACGGCCTTGGGTCCCCAGGTGAAGTTGTTGCGGTTGTAATCGTTATTGGTCGAGATGCGATTCGCCAGAGTGCCGCCACTGCTCGTCAACTGGTTGATCAGCGAGTAGGTCTTGGCCAGGGTCGGATCGCCGCTGGTGGGGAAAGAACGAACTCCCGCCGGCAGATTGGCATCCGCGGCTTGCGCGAGTTGGTAAAGATTCACGGTCTTGACTGCGCCGCTGGCGTTATAGGTGAAGACGCCCGACGCGGCCGCCGGCGTGAGCCAGGTTCCCGTCTCGCTGAAGGACTGGGGTAGGAAGAAGAACTCGAACGAGTGGAAGAAGAACAGCTTGTTCTTCACCACCGGTCCGCCGATGCTATAGCCGTATTGATTGAGGTTGAGGCGGTCCCTCGGCAGCCCATTGATGCTGTTGAAATAGTAGTCGGCCTCGAACCGGGCGTTGCGGTTGGTTTCGAACAGCGCGCCGTGGAACGTGTTCGACCCGCCCTTGGTGACGAACTTGATCTGCACGGCGCCTTCGCCGCTGCTGTCGGCGCCCGCGGCCGCGGTCGTCATGGTCATCTCTTCGATGGCTTCGGTACGCGGCTGGACGGCGTTGAAGATCGAGTCCGGATTGCTCCTGGTGGTGTTGTCCTGAACGTTGATCCCGTCGATGGTGATGTTGATCGTAGTTTGCGGCAGGCCGTTGATGGTGGAATAGCGAACTCCGTTGGCGGCTTGCGTGCCGGGTTGTGTGGCGATCAACTCGGTCACGTTGTGGCTGGTAAATGGAAGATCGTGGACCTGACCGCCCTGCAGGGTGGAAGTCACCGTGGCCGTATCGGCTTGCACCACTTCGGCTCCCGCCGAAACCTGCACGGTCTCATTCACCGCGCCGATTTCCAATGACACATTCATGGTTGCGGGCACACCGGCGTCGAGCTTGATGTTTTCAGCCGCTCCCGTCTTGAAACCCTGGTGCGCCACCGTCAACCGGTAGGTTCCGCTCTGCAAACTCGTGATCGCCCAGTAGCCCCTTTCATCGGTGGCGACCTTAAATGTCTGTCCCGTGGCATTCAATACGACCTGCACCTGGGCGCCCGGAACGGCGGCGCCCTGGGCGTCTGTTACGGTACCGTCGAGACGGCTGGTGGTTGTGACTTGAGCGCTGGCGGCGAATGCGAATGCGGCCAGAATGACGGACGTGAAAAATGGTCTCATGTTTGGATACCCTTCCCCTAAAGCAAAATATCTATCTAGATCAGGTAGTTGGGTAGTATTCTAGGCTGCATCTGTGGGCGCGTCAACCCAAATAACACCCCAAATGACAGATTTCACAGGTTAACTCGGTTAAATCAGTGAGCTGTGTTACAAATGTTACCGCCGCCGCGAACGCGCGCATAGCAAAAAGGCCGGCGTCCCCTCGCGGGAAAGCCGGCCCTGGTTCTTCCGATCCGACTGTGATCAGAAAATGAATTTCGCTCCGATTTGAACCTGCCGCGCCTGGCGGTAGGAACTGATCTCGCCGAACGAAGCGCTGGTGATGTTGGTGCTGGCGAACCCGTTCGGGTTAGCGTGATTGGTGAGGTTGAAAAACTCGCCGCGCAGTTGCAATCTGACGCGCTCCGTGAAGATGAAGCTCTTCAACAGAGCCCCGTCCAGGTTTCCGTAACCCGGCCCGCGCACCGTGCCGCGGCCGGCGTTGCCCGGGCGGACGGCGCCCTGCGGTACCGGCGCGAAACAGGCGGTGTTGAACCAGGTCGGCTGTCCCGTTCCCGTGATGCCGGGGGCCAGGTGCGGTGCATTGGCGTTGGGATCGCACGACATGTCGGGCCGCGAGCTCGAAGCGCTGTTGCCCAACAGGCCGAGACCGGCCGGGTCAACGTTCGAAGTGGTCACCGTAAAGGGCGAACCCGTGTAAATGCTCAGAATTCCCGACAGTTCCCAGCCCCTCATTGCCAGAGCGAGCGGGCCGTGGCTGTTCTTGAACATCGGAATCTCGTACACGTAGTTGACGTTGAGCACTTGTTGCCGGTCCAGGGTCGCCGGGCCGTATTCGCCCTCGTGATAGTTGTAACTGCTCTGCGGAGCGTTGGAACGGTCGGAGGCGTTGTCGGTGAGGTTCTTCGCCCAGGTGTAGGAGACGCCCATCAACCCAGCCGTGCCAAACCGCTTCTTGAAGCTCACCAGCAGCGCGTGGTAGTTGGAATCGAACGCCGATTCGATAGCGTTGATGGCGTTGTAGCCCAGGTAGGGCCGTATCGCGTTGATGTGCGGCTCGTCGGCCGTCGTGAAGATCGTGTTGCCGTTGGCCGCGTGCAGGCCGGCCGCCAGCGCCACGCCCGGAGCCACCTGGTCCAGATCCACGATGCCGATCAGGTGCGTTCCCTTCGATCCCGAGTACGCCACGTCCAACACCATGTCCATGGGCAACTGGCGCTGCACATCGGCGCTCCACTGTTGCACGTATGGGACCAGGTTGGGAAGCTGCATCGCGCGGATATACTCGGTTGAAACCGTTCCAGGAGGCGTGCCCGACGCCACGTTCGAGAATGGCGCGTTGGTGAGCGTGACACTCGAAACAAACGGAGGATTCTGGAAGATCGCCTGCTCGTAGGTGCCGAACAGGCTCGAATCGTAGTACACGCCCCAGCCGGCGCGCACCGATGTCTTGCCGTCGCCCACCGGATCCCAGGCCAGACCCACGCGCGGAGCGAAGCTCTTGTAATTGTCCGGCGCGATCTTGGAACCCCAAGGCGAATTCTTTCCGCCGATGATGATGCCGTTGGTGTACGGCATAGTCACGCTGCCGGCGATGATGTTGCCGGAGACCGGATCGATCTTGGGCGCCGCCGCCGCACTATAGAGCGCCGGGTCGAAGCTCGAGAGTTCTCCGTTCTTGTCCGTGGGCTGCCCGAAGTACGACCAGCGCACGCCCGCGTATAGCGTCAGCCGCGGGGTCACTTTGAAATCGTCCTGGGCCCAGGCCTCATCCTGCCACGTCCAGAGATTGGGCGTGATGTCGGTGGAAGGCTGGGTGAAACTGGAAACGTTGCCCAGCAGGAAATTGGCGAACGACTGCTGGAAGGTGTTCGTGCCGCTCGGGGCGCCGGCGTTCGAAAAACTGAACGAACCTTGATCGCTGGCCGCGTTCTCCGTCTTGTTATAACGGTTCACGCTGAAACCGAATTTCATGGTGTGGCGCCCGCGGATCCAGGTGACGGCGTCATAGAAGTTGTAGTTNNACGCCCTGCGTGTTGGCGAATGGCTCCGGAGGGTTGATGTCGGGACTGTTTGCCTTCACCGCAAACCCCACCGGCGTCGCATGAATGGCGCTCTGCGTAAAGTTGAAACTGGCGTCGTTGATCAGGTTCGGGCGGATGCTGTAGATGGCGTGCGCCACGTAAGCCCGTCCGGGCGAGTTGGTGTTGGTGGTCGCCATGCCGGGAATCGTCGCGCCCGTGAAGAGGCCGCCCGGTTCGGTAGTGGGAATGCTGTCGTTTTCAAACTTGCCCCACAGCGAGAACTTATCGTTGAAGGTGTGGTCGACCCGCGCAATCTCCTGCCGGCTGTTGTAGATGTTTTGCACCGGGAAGAACTCGGAAGTGGTTGCCGTCACGGTGTTGGTCGCCGGAAGCGGAATCTTGCCGTAGATGTCTTTGATGTACTCGGCCGCGATCGGATTGATCGAGCTGACCGGAATCTGGGTGCCCGTCGCCAGGCAGGTTGCCGTGGCGATTGAATAGGAAGTGCAGACCGGCTGCGAGAATGTGCCCTGGATCATCCCTTGCGTCGGCAGAGTCGGATTCATCGTTGAATAAGTGTGGATGCGCCGAGCCTCTTCCGAAAAGAAGAAGAAGGTCTTGTGGTTGTCCTTCTTGCCGATCGGCACGGGGCCGCCGATGGTCCCGCCAAAATCGTTCCAGCGCAACGGCGGCGCCTGTACTGAGCCGTTCACCAACACCTTCTGCGCATTATTGATCCAGTTGTTGGCGATGAAAGCGTTGTTGCGGACGAACTCGTAGAGATCGCCGTGGTACTGGGCTGCGCCGCTCTTGGTCACCACGTTGATCTGCGCGCCGCCCGCCCGGCCGGTATCGGCCGTGTAGAGGCTGCGCTCCACCTTGAATTCCGCGATCGAATCCACGCTNNGCCGCCGTGCCTGCCGGCGACGAGTTGCCAATATACAGTTGATCGGTCGAGTTGGCCGTGACCCCCGGCATCATGGCCACCAGTTGTTCGTAGTTGCGGGTGGAAAGAGACAGTTCGCGCACCTGCGTTCCTTCGATGGTGCTGGCATTGGCCGTGGTGCCGAGTTCCACCGCCGTGGCCTGCGACTTCACTTCCACCGTCTCGGTGATCGCGCCCACCTGCAATGCGATATTGATCCTCAAGCTGTCGTTGACGTTCAGTACGATGCCAGTCCGGGTTTCCGTCTTGAACCCCTTGGCTTCGACTTTAATCGAGAAATTCCCAATCGGCAGCAGCGGGGCCGAATAGGTGCCCGCTGTCTCGGTCGTGAGTTCACGCACCACTTGGTTCCGATCCGTATTCGTGATCGTCACCTTGGCGTTCGCCACGCCGGCGCCACTCGCATCGAGAACTGTGCCGCCAATCGTTGCGGAAATATCTTGCGCGGCCAGGCACGCCGCAACTGCGAATGCCATTAAGCAAACCCAAAGAAGCTTCTTCATTTTTCCCCCAAAAATAGTTTTTGTATAACTAAAGACGACCCTTGCACGTTTCAAGGTGATTATGTCATCCTATTAATAGGATGTCAATTGGTCTTCTCGACAAGGACTTGGCGGTACCCCTCTACCACCAGCTCCAACAAGTCATCAAGTCCGAGATTGAATCCGGCCGGTGGCGCTCCGACGAACGCCTCCCCAGCGAACAGGAGATTGCAGAGCGCTTTCGTGTCAGCAAGATAACCGTCCGCCAGGCGCTCCAGGGACTGGCCCAACTCGGCTATATCCGGCGTGAGCAGGGGCGCGGCACTTTCGTCGCCCGGCGCAAGTTTGACGAGGGCCCCCGCGAATTAACCAGTTTTACCGAAGAGATGCGGCGTCATAGTCTGGTTGCCGCCTCCCGGGTTTTGGCCCAATTCGAAGCCGAGGCCGATGCCCGCGTCTCCGCGGCGCTTCGGCTTCCTGCCAAGTCCCCGGTGCTGATTTTGAAGCGGTTGCGGCTGGCTGGCGCTGAGCCCCTGGGAGTCCAGGTCGCCCACATCCCCGCTGCCTTAGTGCCCGGCCTGCACGTTGCCGACGGCATGTCGCTCTACGAAGTCCTGCAGACTCGCTACCATTTATATCCCGCCCAGGCCCGAGAGACCTACGTTGCCGCGCTGGCCGACTCCTCCACCGCTCAACTGCTGGGAATTCCGGTCGGCTCCCCGGTATTTGGAGTGGAACGCGTGACCCTCACGCTGAATGAACGGCCTTTCGAATTCGTCCAGTCCACCGTCCGCGGCGACCGCTACTCCATCGTGCTGGACCTCGTCAAGAACGCCGGCGAGCAGCAGGCCCTCACCCTCAAGAGTTGAAAGATACCTTTCCCGGCTCAATGGCCCGAAGTGCCCCTCGTATCCGTAGTGCTCACCGAACCGGAGCCGGAGTTGGAGTTGCCTGCCACCAGGGTGGTGTTGGCGGTACCCCACATGCCCTGAATCCCACCGGAAACGTGCCAGAAAATGCCCGAAGCGATGAGCACGATGAGCCCCGTGATGAGACAATACTCGGCGACGTCCTGCCCTAGATCCTGATGCTTGAGAAAACGATAGATAGCCCGTAACACTTTTTGAGGAACCCAACAGAATTATGCGCGCGTGCGGCCGGTCACTCTACCATGTCTTTAGATATGGCGCTTTTCAGCCGTTCAGAGTAAATTTGGACATTGGCGCTCAACTTTTGGAGGATTTCCGCCGATAAGGAGAGGGGAGAAGAATGTCACAGCCCTGTGCAACACTTGGCGACCTGCAATTTGACCTGCCACCGCTGATCCTGCATCCCTTCAACGAGCGGATTCCGCCCTCCACGCTGCTGGATAACTCCAAGGCGGCGTTGATGCTATCCGGCCTCATCCCGAGCGACGGGACTGACCCGGAAACCTTGCAGAAACGCCTGCTTTCGGGAAGGTATGCGGAAATCCGCATGCTCTTCTTCCTGGGAAAGGACGTCTTCCGCTGGATGGACCAGTGTCTCGACTGGGCCGCGCGGGCCCCGGCACTGGCGGAGATGGAAGTGCGAACCCAGACTTTCGCCGGCCTGCTGACCGGAGGCACTCCGGCCGTCGTGAAAGAAAAACTCGAAAGCTGGGGCGTGGCCGATCACAGCTCCATTTTCTCGCGGGCCATCGGCCTCAACACCCTCTTCACGGCGCCGCCGGCCTTCGATGTGCTCTCGGAAGAGTTCCTGCGCAACTATCACCGCTATGCCGACGCACTCTTCCACTGCTTCATGCAACTGGAGCCGCATCTGACCGTCGCCCCGCGGAATTTCCGGTTCGATCTCTTCGCCTCCGGCGAATACTCCCGGCTGCTGGAATCGGAGTGGGAAGCCGACTAGCCAGGCCTCCAGCGCTAAAATAAAAACACCATGAAATTCCCCCGCCTGCTGGTGGTTCGCCAGAAGTTTCCCGATCGCCGGATTCCCGATGTCCCCGCCGCAGTGCAAAAACAGTTAGCCGCCAGCGGCTTTGCCGTGCGAGTCAAACCGGGAGCGCGCATCGCCATCGGCGTGGGCAGCCGCGGCATCCACAACATCGCCGCGATTGTGCACGGCGTGGTGCGCTATTGGCAGGAGCAAGGCATGCAGCCGTTCCTGTTTCCCGCCATGGGCAGCCATGGCGCGGCTTCCGCCCAGGGACAAGCCGACGTCCTGGCCCACTACGGCATCACCCCAGCCTCCATGGGATGCCCCCTGGTGAGTCAACTCGAAGTGGTCTCTCTCGGCAAGACCGCCGACGGCATCGAAGCCTTCATGGACCGCGAGGCTTACGAGTCCGATGGCGTCATGCTGGTGGGACGCGTGAAATGGCACACCGATTTCGCCGGCAAGATCGAAAGCGGCCTCTTTAAAATGATGGCCATCGGACTCGGCAAATTCGCCGGCGCGCAGCGCTACCACTCCTACGCCTACCGCCTCGGCCTGGAGCATATCATCCGCACCGTGGGACGGCAGGTGCTCGGTTCCGGAAAGATTCTGGGCGGACTGGCGATTCTGGAAGACGCCTGCCACAACACCGCCAGGCTCGAAGCCGTGCCCGTGGAAGACATGGAGCGGCGCGAGGAGGAAAACCTGGCGCTGGTGAAATCCTGGATGGCCCGCGTTCCGGTGGATGCCGACATCCTCATCCTGGATGAAATCGGCAAGAACATCAGCGGCGCCGGCATGGACACCAAGGTCGTGAACCGCAGCGTGACCGGACAGTACAATCCGTGGCCGGACACTCCGCGCTTCGAGCGCTTATTCGTTCGCGACCTGAGCGAGCTCACCTACAATAGCGGCGTCGGCCTGGGCCTGGCAGATGTGGTAACCAACCGCCTGGTCGATCGCATCGACTGGGAGCCCACCTGGATCAACTCGCTGACCGCCAATACCCCCGCGGCAATCCGGACACCCATCCACTTCCCGACCGACCGCGAATGCCTGGAGCGCATCTCACCGACCGTGGGCAAGGTGGATCTGGCGGAAGTGACGTTCTGCTGGATCCGCAACACCATGGAGCTGGGACGCCTGGCCGTGAGCGAAAACCTGCGCCCCGCCGTCGAGCGGAAACCGGAAATCGAAATCGAAGCCACCGTTGACTTCGAGTTCGACGGAAGCGGCAACCTGGCAAGCCCATTCCAAACCGTGGCCGCCGTGGACTAGTGATCGGCCACGCTCTATAATTAAAGGTCTTAATATTTTCACGTCTTAACGAGGGCGTGAGCTATGACAGTTCGGCACTTCGTAGCGCTGCTGCCTCTTCTCTTATCCACTTCTGCTGCCGGAACGAATCAAGTGCTGCTCCGGTATCTCGATATCGGGTACCAGGGCTCCGCGCGGCTACTCACCGCCGACAAGGCCGGTAACCTGTTTACCGTTTCCACCATTACCAACCCGTCCGGACGCCCGCAGATACGCGCGATCAAGATGGATGCCAAAGGCAATCCGCTTGCCGGCATCGATTTCGGCGGCAGCGGACTCGATCGACCGGAAGCCGCGGCAACCGATGCACAAGGCAACCTGGTGGTGGTGGGAACTGCCGTCTCGGCTGATTTTCCTTCGGTCGCTCCTCTGTTTCCCGCCAAAAGGAGCGGCGGAGCATTCGTCGTGAAGTTGGATTCCGAGCTTCATGCCATCCTTTTTTCGACGCTGCTCAGCAGCCGGGCCGCTGCCACGGCCGTGGCCCTGGATGCGGCCGGCAATATTTTCCTGGCCGGCAACACTACCGATCCCAGTTTCCCGCTCACCGCAGGCGCCTACCGGACCAAGCCACCCGCCGCGGCCTGCTGCGGGTTGCCTTATTCATCCGCGTTGGGCTTTCTCACGGAAATCTCTCCCAACGGAGACCGCCTCCTGTATTCGACCTACTTTGGCGGCGACTTTGTGACTTGCCTGGGTGGCAGCAGGTGTGTCGACGTGTTCTCTATCACGCGGCCCCTGGGACTGGCGGTTGGGCCATCAGGCACGGTGGCGATGGCAGGCGTCACAACCGCGTCCGATTTGCCCACCACCCCTGGGGTCTTCGGGCCCACCTGCAACTGTTCCAATCTCTTCCCGGCTGGATTTCTCGCAGTGTTCTCTCCGGGTGCCACCCAGGCGCTGGTCTGGTCCACGTTTGTGAATGTGACGGGAGGATCCCTAGGAGTCCCCGGCACGCCTTCGATCGGCATCGGCCCCCTCGCTTTTGATGCGGCGGGCAATCTGGTGGTTGGCGGCAGCGCCGCGCCGGGGCTGCCCACAACAGCCGGCGCCATTCAGCCAGATTCCCTGGGCAGCGGATATGGGGCCTTCCTCGCGAAAGTGAGCGGCACGGGCACCAGCCTGCTCTGGTGCACGTATTTTGGCGGCGGCGGTGCCGGCATCACTGGTGGCGTTGGCGCGCTCGCTATGGATACGCAGGGGCGGATTGTCATCACCGGTTCCTCGGACCCCAATTTATTGCCCGCGTTCTCCGGTATCCCCTTGCTAGGTTCCAATTACGTAGCCCGGCTCTCCGCGGACGCCCGCACCCTTCAGGATCTCTACGCAGGTCCGGCAAACGCGGCTGGATCCGGCCTGGTCCTGACGCCCACTGGGACTTTTGTCTCCCTGGGACAGCCGGGTTCGCTTTGGATCCAGACAGCCACCAGCGGTCCCTCTCTTTTGGGAGTAGCGAATGCGGCCAGCGGGCCGGTCTCCGGGGTGGTTTCGTCTGTCGAACTGGTCTCCCTTTACGGCATTGGAATCGGACCGCAGAGCCCGTTGCCGGGCCAGATACAAAACCGTGTGTACACTTCGTCTTTAGGCGGTTACCAGGTGCTGTTTGACGGCACGCCGGCGCCGCTCCTGTATGTGGGGCCTTCCCAGATCAACACCATCGTTCCGAGCGCCGTCTACTGGCACGACTTCACCCACGTCCAAATCGTGACTCCCACGGGAACCCTCGACGGGCCCACTCTCGCATTGCTCCCCTCCATGCCGGATATCTTTCAGAACAGCACCACCGGCCTGGCAGCCGCGCTGAACCAGGACGGCAGCATCAATTCGCCACAGAACCCGGCGAAACCAGGCTCGATTGTGACCATCTTCACGACCGGCGGCGAAACCTATGAGTGGCCCGACGGAACGGTCGTGCCCATCAACGCGCCGGCTGGGACGAATCTCCCGGTCTCGGTGCTCTCCGGGCTCACATCACTCGAGGTCCTGTATGCTGGCGATGCTCCGGGAATTGTGGCTGGCGTGATGCAGATTAACTTCCGGTTGCCTGACTCTTTGCCGGAGTTCAATACCTTTCAGGTCACTTTGCAAATTGCCGGGACCACCGGAGGGCAAGGATTGATTGCCGTGACTAATCTCTATTGACACCGGCCCCGACTAGTGCTATTTTTTTAGCACATGCTGAACTTGCCACAGGAGTCCCGCTCATGAGCGCTCACGCCGGTCTCAGCCGGCGCGAACGCCAGATCATCGAGATTCTCTATCAGCGCGGCAAAGCCTCCGTCACCGAGGTCCGCGAAGCCATGGCCGACGCGCCCGGCTATTCCGCCGTCCGCGCCATGATGCGCGTCCTCGAAGATAAAGGCCACGTCAAGCACCAGTCCGAAGGCCTCAAGTACGTCTACGTTCCCACCGTCGCGCGCGATAAGGCCAAACGCTCCGCCGTCAAGCATCTCCTCGACACCTTTTTCGCCGACGCGCCCCACCAGGTGGTGGCCGCCCTGCTCGATGTCTCCTCCACGCGGCTCACCAGCGAAGAGCTCGACCGCATGTCCGAAATGATCGCCAAAGCAAGAAAAGAGGGTAAGTGAATGTTCGTCATTAGCGAATCGGCATGGTCCGCCATGTTCCTGGGCGCGGCCTTGAAGAGCGTCGCAGTCCTCTGCGCTGCCTGGTTGATGGCGCTGGCCCTGCGCAAACACTCGGCCGCCTCGCGTCACCTGGTGTGGACCGCCGCGGCCGCCGCGCTCGTAGCGCTGCCCCTGCTTTCCATTTCCATGCCCGCTCTGCGCGTCCCCACCGGCGGACTGCTCGCTGCTCCACCCAGCATCACCTTCCACGCCGACGCCAACACCTCCGCAGGCACCGCGGCCAGTCACGTTGCGTCGCCCAACGCCCGCCCCGCCGCGCCCCCAACCTCCGCCCCGTGGCGCCTCAACCTTGCCACGTGCCTGATGCTTCTGTGGACCGCCGGCACTGCACTCGCGCTCGCCCAGATGCTCCTCGCCTACACGAAGCTCTGCACCATCCGCCGCGCTGCCCGTCCTTATCCTTCACCGGAAGCGCCCCGCGCGCTCGCCCTCGCACTCGGGATCCGCCGCCCCGTCGAAGTCCTCGAAACTTCCGCCGGTGCCATGCCCCTGGCCTTCGGCCTCCGCCGCTCCACCATCCTCATGCCCGCCGGCTCCCAGGCGTGGACCGAAGAACGCCGCCGCATGGTGCTGCTCCACGAACTCGCGCACGTCCGCCGCGCGGACAGCGCCACCCACCTGCTCGCCCGCCTCGCCCTGTCTCTGTTCTGGTGGAATCCTCTCGCCTGGTCCGCCTGG
>PLZX01000197.1:0-18283 GCA_003152325.1 Bryobacterales bacterium
AGCGCGCCCTGGCGGGAGTACTCGATGGCGCCGGGAAGGAAGCGGACCCGATCGACGGCAATTTCGAGCGTGACGTTGCTGGCGAGCGCCATTTCGCGCGCGTGGCCCAGGAGTCCGAAGCCGGTGACGTCGGTGCAGCCGTGGACATCGAAGCGCAGCATGGCTTCACAGGCGGCGCGGTTCAATGTCAGCATGGATTGAATGGCGGCGGCCACGTGCGCTTCGGCCGCTATTCCGCGCTTGAGGGCGGTGGAGATTACGCCTGTGCCGATGTGCTTGGTGAAGACGAGTGCGTCGCCGGGACGCGCGCCGGCATTGGGTTTGACGCGGGCGGGGTGGATGGTGCCGGTGACGGCGTAGCCGAATTTGATTTCGTCGTCGGAGACGCTGTGGCCGCCGAGGATGGAACATTCGGCCTCGCGCATTTTTTCGGCGCCGCCCTTGAGGATCTGCTCCAGGTCGGCCAGATCGCCCTTGGCGGGATAGGCCAGGATCGAGAGCGACGAGATGGGGCGGCCGCCCATGGCGTAGATATCGCTCAAAGCGTTGGTGGCGGCAATGGCGCCGAAGGTGTACGGGTCGTCGACGATGGGGGTGAAGAAGTCGACGGTCTGCACGAGGGCCAGTTCCGGGGAGAGCTGGTAGACGCCGGCGTCATCGGCGGTATCGAAGCCGATCAGCACGTTGGGATTGGCCCAGCGGGGCACCTTGGCCAATACCCGATCCAGAATCTTAGGACTGAGCTTGGAGGCGCAGCCCCCGGCTTTGACGCGGGCGGTGAGTTTGTTGAGCCGGGCAGTCTCTTCCATTAATTACTATAATAGCGGGGATGCGACGTACGTCTGTGTTCTCCGCTTTTCTGCTGCTGGGACTGGCTCTGACGCTGGTTTCCCGGGAGCCTCAAACCGACCCGCGGCTGAAGAAAGCTTCCCGCGCGGCCGAACATGCCGGGTGGATCCAGGTCCATCTGGAAGGCACGCCGGGCGAGATCGGGTACCAGCACGGCTACCTGCTCTCCGCCGAGATTCAGGACAACTTCCGCACCATCTCGACGGAGACGGCGCACGACGAGAAGAAAGACTGGGCATTCTTCCGCAAGACCGCGCAGGAGATTCTCTGGCCGCACGTGGAACAGGAATACCGGGATGAGATGCTGGGCATCGTGGAGGGACAGAAGGCGCGCGGTGGCAAACTGGACATCTGGGACGTGGTGGCCATGAACGCATGGCTGGAACTGCCGTATTACGACAAGATGCTGGAGAAGGGCAAGCCGGGCATCACGATTTCCGGCAACGTGGCGGACCATTGCAGCGCCTTCGTGGCGACGGGTAAGTACACGCGCGACGGGCGCATCGTGATCGGGCACAACAACTGGACCAGCTACTCTTCGGGCGAGCGGTGGAACATCATGTTCGACATCGTGCCGGCGGCGGGCAACCGCATCCTGATGGACGGCGAGCCGGGAGTGATCCATAGCGCGGACGATTTCGGTGTGAACTCGGCCGGGATGGTGATCACGGAGACCACGATCAGCGGGTTCAGCGGATTCGACCCGAAGGCGGTTCCGGAATTTGTGCGGGCGCGCAAGGCCATGCAGTACGCGCGGTCGATCGACGACTTCGCGCGCATCATGGAGGACGGCAACAACGGCGGATACGCCAACAACTGGCTGGTGGCGGACAGCAAGAACAACGAAGTGGCGAGCCTGGAATTGGGGCTAAAGAATACGGTGCTGCAGCGCACGAAGGACGGTTTTTTTGTGGGCTCGAATTTTCCGAACGACCCCAAGCTGATCAAGGAGGAAACGGATTTCGACCCGAACGACAAGAGCAAGAGCGAAAACGCGCGGCACGCGCGCTGGCTGACGCTGATGGAGCAGAACAAGGGCAAGATCGACGTGGCGGCCGGGCAACGATTCCTGGGGGACCATTTCGACAGCTTCACCGGAAAGACGGAGCCGAGCGAGCGCACGCTGTGCGGGCATATAGACCTTTCGCCGCGCGGCATGGGCACGTGGCAGGGGCCGTTCGCGCCGGCCGGGGCCGTGCAGAACAAAGTGACGGATGCGGCCGGGGCGGAGAAGATGTCGCTGACGGCGGCGCTGGGACACGCCTGCGGGCTGCACTACAAGGCCGGCGATCACTTGGCGAAGCATCCCGAGTACGCCTGGTACAAACCCATCCTGCGCGATATGAATGCGCGGGGCTGGGCGAAGTTCAAAGCGAGGTAAAGTGACCTTCGAGGCCGTCCGCAAGATCGCGCTGTCGCTGGACAACGCGACGGAGGGCACGTCGTACGGCACGCCGGCATTCTTCGTAAGGCGGGCGCTGTTCGCGCGGTGGCGGCCCGATATCGATTCCCTGGTCGCGAGAGTGGATTTCGAGCGGCGCGAGGCGATGATGGCGGAAGATCCGGAGACGTACTACATTACCGATCACTACCTCAACTACGAGTGGGTGCTGGTCCGGCTGGCGCGCATGGCGCCGGACACCATGGCGGATCTGCTGCGCATGGCATGGAAGGCGGCGGGCGCGCGTAAAGCAACCATGCGGCCCAAGCGCGCATCTACTAAGAGGAGTCCCTCATGAAGCTGCCAATCTGCCTCCTCCTGGCCATCTCGATCGCTTCCGCCCAAAAGCCGGCCACGGCCACCCGGGCCGATGCGTTGCATGAGTTGAGCACGCAACTGGAAGCGCTCTCACACCGCGTCAGCCGGGCGGTGGTGCAGATCTTTTCGACCGGGTACGTGCTGAACGACGCACGCGAGTCCGGCTCAAACGCGGCCATCGTGACGCGGCAGCGGGCTACGGGATCGGGCGTCGTGGTGTCGGCGGACGGATACATCGTGACGAATGCCCACGTGGTATCGAACGCCAGGCAGGTGCGGGTACGGATGGCGGACGAATCACCGGGCGAGGCGAACGCCGCGATGCAGCCATCCGGCAAGATTCTGGAAGCGCGCATTGTGGGGGTGGACCGCGACACGGACCTGGCAGTTCTCAAGGTGGAGCGCGCCGATCTGAATCCTCTGCCGCTGGGCGATTCCGATACGCTGCACCAGGGCCAACTGGTGATGGCGTTCGGCAATCCGCTGGGCCTCGAGAATTCCGTCAGTATGGGCGTGGTCAGCTCGGTGGCGCGGCAGATCAAGCCCGACGACACCATGATTTATATCCAGACCGATGCGCCAATCAACCCCGGCAACAGCGGCGGGCCGCTGGTGGATGCGGACGGCCGCGTGATGGGCATCAACACGTTCATTCTTTCGCAATCGGGCGGCAGCGAAGGACTGGGATTCGCCATTCCGAGCAACATCATCAAGAACGTGTACAACCAGATCAAGCAGGAAGGGCATGTGCACCGCAGCGAGATCGGCGTGTTCGCTCAGACCATCACGCCGCAGATGGCGGCGGGGCTGGGACTCTCGCAGGATTGGGGCGTGCTGCTTTCGGATGTGGAACCGGGCGGGCCTGGGGACGTGGCGGGGTTGCAGCCGGGCGATATTGTGGCCAGTCTGAATGGCAAGAACATGGGGAATGCGCGACAGATGGAAGTCGATCTGTACCGCTACCCGGTAAGCGCGAAGATCGACGTGCAGGTCTTGCGCAACGGCACGAAGCAGACCGTCCAGGTGGTCACCGTGGAGCGGCACGGCGATCCGCTACGCTTCGCCGACATGGCGGACCCGACCAAGAACCTGGTGAACCGGCTGGGGATCCTGGGGATCGATGTGGACCAGAGCGTGGCCGCTCTGCTGCCCGATCTGCGCAAGCATTACGGCGTGGTGGTCGCGGCGCGGGGCGGCGATTCGCCCTACTCCGGCGAGGCTCTGCAACTGGGCGACGTGATCTATTCGGTGAACAATATGCCGGTGACGGGCGTGGCGTCGCTACGCAAAGCGCTGGACGGGTTGAAGGACACCGATCCGCTGGTGCTGCAAGTGGAGCGAAGCGGCCGGCTGATGTACGTGACACTGGAGATTGAGTAGGGAGCGCTACCGGGCGGGCTCGTCGAGTTGCTGGAACAGCGACGCGAAATCGATCTCACCCACTTCTCCGGATCGGCCTCGGCTTGCAGGGCGCAGGCCGGGCTGCGCCGGCTGGACCGAGTGACACTCAGTCCGGAGGTTAACAACCTGCCCCACCCAGTGTTACTCCAGCAGGTGGCCCATCTTTTCTTTTTTGGTGCGCAGGTAGGCCTCGCGGGTATCGAGGACGTCTGCGATGCAAGGGACGCGTTCCACCACGGCGACGCCGGCTTTCTCCACGGCTTGCACTTTCTCCGGATTGTTGGACAGCAGGCGGACGGCCTTGAGTCCGAAATGGCCGAGGATGGCGCCGGGGAGCGCATAGCTGCGGAGGTCGGAATCGAAGCCGAGCTGCTGGTTGGCTTCCACGGTGTCGGCGCCCTGGTCCTGCAGTTCGTAGGCGCGCAGCTTGTTGAGCAGCCCGATGCCGCGGCCTTCCTGGTGCTCATAGATCAAGAGACCGCGGCCTTCGCGGGCGATGGAGGTGAGCGCGATTTCGAGTTGTGCGCGGCAATCGCAGCGCAGGCTGTGAAAGACGTCGCCGGTGAGGCATTCGGAATGAATGCGCACCAGGGGGGGCGGGCCATCCGCCAGGTCGCCCATCTGGAGCACGACGGCCTCTTCCATGCGATCGGCGAACGTACCTTCGAAACCGAAGATGCGGAACAGGCCGAACTGGGTTGGAAAATCCGCTTCGGCCACTTTTCGAAGCCGCAGCGCAGAGGTATTATTCATGCAAACTATTGAGGACCCTGTTGCTTCTATTATAATGGCTTTCGGCACCGAATGTCCGATCCGCTGCAAGGTTATCTGGTATCGCTGCTGGTCAAATTGGCGGCGATGGCCGCCATCGCAAGCGTTCTGGCGCGATCCAATTCGTTCAAGGCCATGCTGATGAGGGAAAGCCGCACGCTCTACCAGCGGCTGTCTCTGGCGCTCTGGCTTTCCGTGGTGTTCGCCTCCAGCGTGGCGGTGCGGGTGGCGGGCAAGAACAATTATCAGGGCGCCGATCTGGGACTGGAAGGCAGTCTCATTGCCGGCCTGCTGGGCGGGTATATCGCCGGGCTGGTCTCGGGAATCCTGATCTCCCTGCCCACGTTTTTGCGCGGCGAGTTTTTGACGCTGCCGCTGTTCGCGGCGATCGGCGTGCTGGGGGGCCTGTTGCGCGATCTGGCTCCCAGCCCCGAAGATGTCTGGCGGTTCTCGCCGTTCTTCGACCTCAGCATCTACCGCTTCTTCAAGGAAAAGCGCAATCACTGGGGGACCGGTTTCCAACTGATCTTCTTCGCGGCCATCCTGTGCGCCGAAGGACTGCGGCAAATGTTGGGCGTCGAGTGGAAGGACTATGTTTTTCGTCTGATGCCGCCGGGGTCGGACCCATGGGCGACAGCCGCGCTCTACGGCACCACGCTGTTCGCCGTGGCCATACCGCTCAAGATCTGGAACAATACGCGCAACGAAAAGAAACTGGAGGAGCAGGCGCGGCTGCTGGTGGAGGCGCGGCTGGCGGCGCTGACCAGCCAGATCAACCCGCACTTCCTCTTCAACACGCTGAATTCGGTCTCTTCGCTGATTCGTACCAACCCGAACCAGGCGCGCGTGATGGTGGTGAAGCTCTCCAAGGTGCTGCGGCGGCTGCTGCGCAAGCACGAACATTTCAGCGCCTTGCGGGACGAGCTGAGCTTCATTGAAGACTACCTGTCCATCGAAGTGATACGCTTTGGAGACAAGCTCCGTTTTGAAGCGGACGTGGCGGGCGATACCGTGGACATGCTGGTGCCCAGCATGCTGCTGCAACCGCTGGTGGAAAACTGCATCAAGCACGGGCTGAGCAACAAGGTGGATGGCGGCACCATCCGGATCCGTACGCACCGCACCGAAACCAGGCTGCACCTGCTGGTGGAGGATGACGGGGTCGGCATTCCGGAGGAGAAGCTGGCAACGCTGCTCGAACGGGGCATCGGGGTCAGCAACGTGAACGAGCGGCTGAAGGTGCTGTTCGGCAACGAGTATCGCATGTGGATCGAAAGCGAGCCGGGAAACGGAACGCGGGTGCAGATTGAGATGCCGGAGTTGCAGACCAATCTGGCGGCGGTTTCATGAATCGAGTTGGGGTGAGGAGATGTCTTGGACAGAATTGAAGAATCCGTGAGCGCCTGGCCGGCGAACGGCTTGCCGGCTACGCTGGCCGACCGAACGAGGCGCGTCTACGACCGCATGGCGGCGGTGTACCCGGTATCGACCATGCTGTTCCATTCGCGCGCGCACCGGTGCGCGCTGGAGGCCTCGGGAATCGCGGACGGCATGCGGGTGCTGGAGGTGGCCACCGGCAGCGGAGAAATGTTCCGCCGGCTGGTGAAGGCCAACGCGAGCGGCTCGACCATTGGGGTGGACCTTTCGCCCAACATGGCGGCGCGGACGCAGCGGACCGCGCGGCGCAAGTTCCCGCAATCGCGCACGCATTGCCAGGCGGTGGACGCACGCCACATGCCATTCCGCAGCGAAGCCTTCGACGCGGTGTTCTGCTGCTATATGCTGGAATTGCTATCCACGGAAGATATCGGGCGGGCGTTGCGCGAGTTCCGGCGGGTGCTGCGGCCCGAGGGGCGGCTGACGCTGGTGCTGATCGGCCAGAACACGGCGCTGTTCAACGCCGCGTACAAACTGGGAGGCCGCGTGGCTCCGGCGTTCTGGGGCCGTCAAGTGGAGCGGAGCGTTCCGCAGCTGATCGAATCGGCACGCTTCCAGATTCTGGACGACCGGACGGTGCAGCAGACGTTTTATCCGTCGCGTGTGCTGGTAGCGGGCCGGTAAAGCACGCGCGGCGCTTGCGGAGACCGGTCCCACTTACCGCTTTGTGAAAGTGAAGGTGGAACTCGCTCCGGGCGGCGAGACGCGGCTCACTTCCAGGTTGAGGGTCTTGCCATCCTCAGAGGGCACCAGGCGCGTCTTGGTGATGACATCGTGGTTGTGGTGCATCTCCATCATCACCAGGGCCGGCCCACTGTACCAGAAGGAGACTTCTCCTTCCTTGAGCTTGCACTCGCGGCCGTCGATACCGCAGGCAAAATCGACGGTCTTTTCTTTGGCGCCCGATTCGGAAATCTTGACGCCATCTTCGGTCTGCTGGATCGACAGGGTTTCGAACTTGAGTTTGGTTTCGTGGGTCGAATTGAGCTGCCAGGTTCCGTTGAGTTCGGGCCGGTCCGCGGCGAAGGCAGCGCCCGCAGCAAAGGCAATCAGGAAAAGCAAGGGTCGCACGTTGGTCTCCGTTTCTCGATCTAGTGTATCCGCAGCAAGCCCGGAGGGGCGTACGGCGAATTCTTTACGGCGGGCAGGCCGGTCACTGTAAGATTATAGTTCAGCGTGCGAATCACCATCTCCAAAGAAAACTACCTCAAAGCCATCGCGGAGGCCGAGTCGGAAGGCGAGACGGTCAAGGCCGTTACATTGACGCGTTGGCTGAACGTTTCGGCGCCGGCGGTCACGATGGCGATCAAGCGGCTGAAACGCGACACGCTGATCCGCGTGGGCGCCGAGGGACAGATTACGCTCACGCCGGCGGGCCGGGAGATTACCAGCCGGCTGCTGAACCGGCACCACCTGATCGAGCGTATGCTGACTGAGATTTTCGGTTTGGAATGGTACAAAGTGCACGACGAGGCCGAACAACTAGAGCATGCCGTTTCGGCCGATTTCGAGCGCAAGCTGGTGGAACGGCTGGGGCCGGCCGGCGCGTGTCCGCACGGCAACATTGTGGGGATGGATTCGCCCGCCGACCGGCGCGAGCGCGGCCTCAAACTTCTGGCGGAAGTGCGGCCGGGCGAGCGCATTACGGTGGCCAGCGTGTTCGAGCGGGACCGCAAGCTGCTCGAATACCTGGATGAGGCCGGTGTCCGGCCGGGCGCCAGGCTGGAAGCGATCTCCGCGGGGAAATCCCTCGAACTGCGCGCCGGGCGCAAGCGCATTCGCCTCGATGCGCAGGTGGGCACGAAGATCTGGGTGAAGGCGTAGGAGGTTATTCGGTCTTCGAATAGTAATAGGTGTATTTGCTGTACAACTCGGAGGCGCGAGCGCCGTTGGCTACGATGCCGAGGACGTTATTCTCGCACAGCGACTGCATGGCGCGGGTGACATTATCGAAGGTGGTGGAGCCGATCTTGACCACCAGCACGGCGCCATCGGCGAGCGTGGCCAGCAGGTTGGCGTCGGCCGAAAACAGCAGCGGGGGCGTATCGAAAATTGCCCAGTTGAAACTGCGCGGCAGTTCTTCAAACAGCGATTTGACCTGGCGCAGGTTCAGGAGTTCGAGCGGATTCTTGACCGGAGATCCGGCCGGCAGCAGGTAGAGGTTCATGCCTTCGATGCGGCGCAGGGCCTGCGGGAAGGTGCATCGGCCGGTCAGGTAATCGGAGAGGCCGGGGGCGCGGTCGATTTGAAAGAGATTGTGGATGATGGGGCGGCGGAGATCGAAATCGCCCAGCAGGACCGAGCTTTCGGCCAGGTTGGATTCCGCCAGAGCCAGGTTCACCGCGGTGAAGGTCTTGCCTTCGGCGGGCGAGGGGCTGGTCACCACGACCGAGTGCAGGGGTTGCAGAGTCTGCAGGTGGTTCAGGCGCGTGCGCAGCGTACGGAATTCTTCCGCGGGCGTCTCGTGCGAGTTGTTNNAGATCCAGCATGTGGGATTCGGGCGCGGGATGGTAGGGAACCACCACGACTTCCTGTAGCATGCCGGAGTGGATGTTCAGGCGCACGCCGGGCGCGGCCCCGGCATTCACGGGCAGATATTCCAAAGCGGGCGCCGGACTGGCAGGCTCCGGTTGTTCGCCGGCAGGAGTTCCGCCCTGCTCAGCCCTCCGTAGTGCATCGTGTACTCGGCTCATTTTTTCTCCACTGACGCTCTCGATTCAGCTGGGGCCCGACCGGCCGGTACTCCAATAGTACGCCGCGCCACTCATCAAAATTCCTCCGATGACGAGGGCGCTCGACCAGGCCAGCCAGGCCAGGCGGCGCTTGCGCCGGATCAGCAGCGCATTTTCGAGCAGCGGCACGCTGCTCAGAACCGGCAAATTGGTGTAAGCCCGGACGTCCTTTAAATTCTTCAGGGACGTGTTTTTCAGTTCCTTGGCGCCGGCCATGGCGAAGCCGGCCAGCAAGCCGATGAAGGTGCCGAGCCCGACGATGGCCCAGCGATTGGGTTCCACGGGCGCCTCGGGCAAGTCGGCCGTTTCCAGCAAATCCAGGGTTTCACCGGCGCGGTGCTGTTCCAGGCTGACGGCGGTCTCCGACTTGTCCCGTATCTTGCTCTCCGCGTCGTAAGCTTCCTTGGCCAGGTTGAGTTCGGCCTGGAGTTCGTTATAGCGCTGGAGCGCGGCCGGACTGGCGGCCACCTTAGCTTGTAGGTTCTGCAGTTCGTTCTGCACCTGGGCCATGCGTCTGGTTCTGCGGTCGATGTCCGCCTGAAGGTTGGCAATCGCGCCGGTCCCGGTTTTCTCGCTTGCCCGCAAATCCTGAAGGCGCTGAATGGCCACCGGATTCACAAAGGTTCTCACTTGGGGCCCTGCCGGGCTCGGTGAGGCCATGTCGATCTTTTCGAGATCGGCCCGCTGGTCTTCGAGCGTCTTGACCGTTTTCTTGGCCGCCACGACATCGGGATAGTCGTCCTTGTATTTCTGTTGCAAATTCCTCAGGCCCTGGTTCGCATCGGCAATAATTTTGTCCAATTGGACCACCCGCTCGTTCCGGAGGGTGGCGTTGGGCGTGGTTTGGGTCTGTTCCACGTTGGCGGCCGCGTCGGCCTCAGCCAGCTTCAGATTCTGGAGCTGGATTTCGACTGACAACTTCTGGTCCTGGGAGCGGCCGATGGCGTCTTCGATGCTGTGAATCTCCTGCTCCTTGCTGTTCACCAACGCCATGTTGCCCGCCGAGTCCTGTGGCAACTCGCCTGCATGTTGAGCGGCGAACTGGCCAAGTTGCTCCTGGGCGGAATCCACCCGGTCCTTGGCCTTTTTCAACTCGTCAGTTAGGAAGTGGGCCGTGGTGCTGGCCTGGGTCTGCTGCAGTGCGAAGTTGACCTCCTCAAACTTGCCGGTGATCTCGCGCACCACCTGCTGAGCCTTGAAGCGGTCGGTGTAGCGGAAGCGAATTACGAAAGCCTGGGCTCCGCGGTTTGTTGAGCCGCCGGGCGCATCGTAGAGGTTCACCTTGATAGCCTTGGTGCGCATGGTTTCGGCCACTTCATCCAGCGTGAGGTGGGCCCGTTCTTTCTTGTACAAATCCAAGGCCGGTTCCTGGATGATGTTCATCAGGGCGGTGCGTCCCAGGATCTGGGCGGTCATCTGGTCGAGCCGCTGCGACATGGAGGCCATACCGACGCCTTCGACCAGATTGGCGGGGACCGCCTGCGGGATGATCCGCATGACGGCGCGGGATTCGTAAGTGTCGGGCCAGCAGAAAGCCACCACTACCGCGATCACCAGTCCGGCGAAGGTCGGGCCAATTACCCACGAACGGTAACGCCGCAGCATATCGATGTAATCCTCGATATCCGGCTGGCGGCGCGTGACGGTCACATAATTCTGTGGAGATCCCATAAAGCGTCCTAATCTACTATTTACTTGACGATCACGTGATCGTTGGCCTTCAGCAGGATATCTTTTTCCGGATGCTTACCCTTGATGAGGTCGTTGTAACTGACCGTCAAGATGACTTGGCCATCCCGCCGGACCTGGATGTGCTTCTTGTCGGCGAAATCCTTGAAGCCGCCGCGCGCGGAGATGGCTTCGAATAGATGCAGCGGCAACATGTAAGGCATTTCGCCGGGCGAGGCGATGCCATCGCCGTCGAAATAGATCCTCTTGCTTTTGGGCGCCTCCACCTGCACGGCGGTGTGGGCTACCTGGAGGAACTTGAGCGCCGCCTGGTTGACGGCGATTTCCAATTCAGGGGGTGTGAGTCCGGAGGCTCGAATGAGACCCAGCAACGGAATCGAAATGGTGCCGTCCGACAGCACATTATAAGTACCGTTGAAGCGGGGGTCTTCCCAGATTGCGACTCGGAGAACGTCCTCGGGGCCAATCACATAGGCATCGCCAACGGGAGCGCCGACTTGCTTCTTGCCGGGGGCTTCGGCCATGGCCGCCGGACTTGGCACGTCCACGGGCATCACCGGCGAGAGGCTGACAGGCTTCTGTGGAGGCTTCTGTGGCGCTTGCTGTTCCGGCTTGGGCGGAGCCGTCTTTTCCTGCCCGGGGGGATTCGCGTCCTGGGCCCGACCACTCCAAGCAGGCAAAACCGCCAATAGCGCGGCCAATAGTGCCGTTTTCATCGCATACCTCTGAGATCCCTTTGAACAGGGTAGCCGCTTCCCATCATGGATAGGACCTCCGGCGGCGCTTTCCTAAGAATTCTCTTCACTAGTGTACAGCATTTGTGGCTGAATTCGAATGGTTCCAGAACTACCAAGACGAGTACTGAGTCTACCTGGGACGATTTCCTAAAACCAAAACCAAGGGCTGGTGCCCGTTTGTTCTACAGGCTGTGCTGGCCGTGATACACGTCCGCATAGTGGCTTTATCCCAAAAACCGGATTGCAAGCCCTCACATGTTTGTAAGTGATAGATAATCCTGCTATTCTTGATACAATTTCGTGGATCTGAGACGGCATCAAACGTGCTGCACAGTGGCGGACGATTAGTCCTTCTGAGCGATTACGGCAGCAATCATGTTCCAGGAACTCAAGTTCCAACTGTCAACTGCGATATTGACGATTCTTACACTGGCTGCCGGTGTTGCCGCCGTCGTCAACTTTGAGCAGTACGAACATTTTCGCTTACCCGACGACGGAGTGATCTGGGTGGACCGCGCCGGCCACGTGGAAGCGCTCTACGTGGTGCCGAACGGTCCGGCCGCGAACTGGGTTCAGCCGGGCGACTGGCTGATCTCGATTGGCCGCGAACCGACCAACCCGCCGGAAGCCATCGGCCAGCCGGAAACCATGGCGCCGCGGGAAGCACCCGCACCCGTGCAGATTCACCAAGCCCTGGACGTTCCGAAAGTGCTGGTGGCGATCAAGTCCTGGAACCACGCCCAGTACATTCTAAAGCGCGGTACGGTGACTCTTCCTCCGACGTCTAAACTAATTGTCGGCGAAGTGCCCAAGGACCCCGCGGTGATCTACCAATACCCGGTAGGCATCACGTTCCTGCTGATCGGGCTGTTCGTTTATTTCCGGCGGGGCAGCGCTCAGAAAGCACAGCACTTTTACGTGCTGTGCCTGATGTCCTTCATCAGCCTCACGTTTCACTACACCGGCGTCCTGGACGCCTTCGACAGCCTGATCCTGATCGGCAACGTGGCGGCCGGGCTGATTGCGCCCACGGTCTTCCTGCACTTCTGCCTGACCTTCCCCGAGCCGCGCAAGTGGCTCCAGAAACCGGCGCGGGTGGCGCTGCTGTACTTGCCGGCGGTGCTGCTGATTACGTTTTACCTGGGGGTAGCGACCGGCGCCATCCGGACCGCCATCCCGCCGTCGGAAATGCGCTGGCACCTGGATCGGCTCTTCCTGCTGGTAGCGGCAGCGCTTTACATCGCGGGCGGCTTGGCGCTTAGCACGGAATACCGCCGGACCGAAGACACGATTGTGCGCCAGCAACTGAAGTGGCTGCGCAACGGCGCATTCCTGGGCATGGGTCCGTACGCCGCAGTGTACATAATCCCCTATGCCATGGGCGCCATCCCCAACCATTATCAGAACTGGGCAGTGCTCTCCATGGTGCTGGTTCCGCTGACGCTGGCTTATGCCATTGTGCGTTACCGGCTGATGGACGTCGACATTCTCTTCCGCCGCGGCTACGCCTATACCCTGGCTACGGTCTGCGTGCTGGCGGCGTTTTGGGGCATCACCTTTTTCCTGGGAACCCTGTTCCTGAAGAGCGGCAACCAGCCGCGCACGGGGCCATCCATCCTGGTAATGCTGATTGCGGCATTTCTGTTCCAACCCATCCGCACCTGGATGCAGGAACGGCTGGACAAGCATTTTTACCGTGACCGTTACGATTACCGCCGCACTCTAGTGGAGTTCGCGCGCGAGTTGAGCGCGCAGATGGATCTGGAAACGATGCTGGCGTCGGTGGGCGACCGCCTGCTGAAGACGCTCTCCATCCGGCAACTGGGCTTTTTCCTGGCCGAGGAAGGCGCGGAGGGCCCGCAATTCCGCCTGAAGACCGTGATGGGTTCGAACCCGCGCCAGGTCGGTGCATTGGGGGACGATCTGGACCTCAGCTTTCTGGACTGGAAGCTGCCGGAATCGTACCTGTTCTTCGAGCGGACGCGGCACCAACTGGATGCGGTCTCGCGGTCCTGGCCGGCGTCGGTGCGGCGCACCATCGCCGAGCTGGATTTCACCTACTATCTGCCGTGCAAAGTGCGCGGACGCACCATCGCTTACATGGGAGTGAGCCGCACCACGGATGGCGAGTATCTTTCGAGCGTGGACGTGGAATTGCTGCTCACGCTGACGGGTTACGTGGCCATCGCGATCGAGAACGCCTCGCTCTACCATTCGCTGCAGCGCAAAGTGGAGGAATACGAGCGGCTGAAGGAATTCAGCGAAAACATCGTGGAATCGATCAACGTGGGAATCCTGGCGGCCGACCTGGAAGACCGGGTGGAAAGCTGGAATTCGCAGATTGAGCAACTGAGCGGGATCACGCGCGAGCATGCCCTGGGGAAGAGGCTCTCGGAGCTGTTTCCGGCGGAGCTTTCCGAACAGTTCGACCGCGTGCGTGGGCAAACCGGAATCCACAATATTTATAAATTCGTGCTGAAGCCGGCGGCGAACGGCCATGGCAATGGAAACGGCAACGGGCTGCCGGCGCGTTTCCGCGAAGCCACTCTGAACGTGGCGATCGCCCCGCTGGTCTCGCGCGAGCAGGAGCAGATCGGCCGGCTGATCATTTTCGACGACGTCACGGACCGCGCCGAGCTGGAGCAGCGGCTGGTGCAGGCGGACAAGCTGTCGAGCATCGGGTTGCTGGCGGCGGGGGTGGCGCACGAGGTCAACACGCCGTTGGCGGTGATCTCCACCTACGCGCAGATGCTGGGCAAGCAGGTGGCGGGAGATGCGCAGAAGACGGTGATTCTCGACAAGATCGCCAAGCAGACTTTTCGCGCGAGCGAAATTGTGAATTCGCTACTGAACTTTTCGCGCACGTCGAGCACGTCTTTCGGCGACGTGAGTTTGAATAAGGTGATTCTGGAGACGCTTTCGCTGCTTGAACACCAGCTTCAGAAGGCCGGCATCCAGGTGAAGACCGAGATGGAAGGGAACCTGCCGGCAGTGCACGGCAATACGGGCAAGCTGCAGCAGGTGTTCCTCAACCTGTTCCTGAACGCGCGGGACGCCATGACGGCGGGCGGCACGCTCGAAGTGCGCACCTGGTCGGAAGGCCTGGGCGTGAAAGCCGAGGTGGCCGATTCGGGGCCGGGGATTGCGCCGGAGAACCTGCATCGCATCTACGATCCTTTCTTTACCACCAAGGCGGCGCGCAAAGGTACGGGGCTGGGCCTCTCGGTGACGTACGGTATCGTTCAAGAGCATGGCGGCTCGATAGAGGTTGCCAACCGGTCGAGCGGCGGCGCCCGCTTCCGCCTGGAACTGCCGGTGGCGCGGGCCGCGGCAAGGACGCCGGTGAATGCCGCTTGAAATGACTGCTCCCCTAGCTACCGCTCGCGAATCCAAAGGCAACATTCTGGTAGTCGACGACGAAGCCGACATCCGCGAGGGCCTCCAGGATCTGCTCACGTCCGAAGGCTACGTGGTGGACCTGGCGCAAAACGGCACCGAGGGCCTCCGCAAAATGGAGACGCGCGGGTACGACCTGGTGCTGCTCGATCTGATGATGCCGGACCGGTCCGGCATGGAGGTTTTGCAGGAAGTCCGCGAACGCGATCGCGAGACTCCCATCTTCCTGATCACGGCTTACGGCTCGGTGGATGCGGCGGTGCAGGCGCTCAAGCTGGGCGCCAACGATTATTTTTCGAAGCCCTGGGACAACGATAAGCTGATCATCGAGATTGACCGCATGATCGCGCGGCGGCGTCTCGAATACGAGAACACCTACCTCAAGCGGGCTTTCAAGCAGCGTTACAGCTTTCCCAACATCATCGGCAAGAGCGAGCGCATGGTGCGCATGCTCGACCTGGTGGCCCAGGTGGCCACCAGCCGATCCACCATCCTGATCACCGGCGAAACCGGCACGGGCAAGGAACTGGTGGCCAAAGCCATCCATGCGAACTCCGCACGGTCGGACAAGATGTTCGTGGCGGTCAACAGCGGATCGCTGCCGCCGGAACTGCTGGAATCGACGCTGTTCGGCCACATGCGGGGCGCCTTTACCAGCGCCGTGCAAACCAAGAAAGGCTACTTCGAAGTGGCCGACGGCGGGACCATTTTCTTCGACGAGATCGGCACCATAGGACCGGAAACCCAGATCAAGCTGCTGCGCGTGTTCGAAGACCGTGAGTTCACGCCACTCGGCTCGACCGATCCGATCAAGGTGGACGTGCGCATTCTGGCGGCCACCAACGCCGACCTCCACGAACTCGTGCGAGTGGGCCGTTTCCGCGAAGATCTCTACTACCGTCTGAACGTGATCCAGATCGGGCTGCCGGCGTTGCGCGAGCGCAAAGAGGACATCCCGGCACTGGTGGATCACTTCTTCACGCAATACTGCCGGGACAACGGGAAATTCCTGGACCCTGCCGGAAGGTCCATGCTGCATTTCGCCGCCGATGCCATGCAGGTGCTGATGGAGCACAACTGGCCGGGCAACGTGCGCGAGCTCGAAAACGTGGTGGAGCGCGCCGTGGTTTTGGCCTCTGCCGCGGAAGTGCCGCTGGACGTTCTACCGGAGGCGCTGCTGGCCGCCAACGGCGTGCGGGTGCAGCGCGGCGACGGCGCTACTCTGGCCGCCAACGCTTCGCTTTTCGAGATTGTCAACGACTACGAACGGCGCGTTATCCTGGAGCGGCTCGAACAGTGCAACTGGAGCCAGACCGAAGCCGCCGAAGGCCTGAGCGTTCCGCTCAGCACGCTGAACCAGAAGATCAAGCGGCTGGATATCAAGATCCGCAAGAAATCCGATGGGTGACGCGGGGCCGTTTGCCTCGGGCGGGCCAAGGGTGTATATCATTTAACTAGCTGGAGGAGCAACCATGGACGGAGATACCAAGCCCTGCCCGGTCTGCGGTGAGACCATCAAAGCAGTAGCGCTCAAGTGCCGCTTCTGCAATACCGACCTCTCGACATTCGCCGCGACCAAAGACGCCGAAACCGAAAAGGACCTGTTCAACGGCCACCCGGCCGTGATTTACAGCATCGGCCAGTTGGTGCCTTTCCTGGTGGTGATCGCCGTGGCCGTCGCGGTCGGCTATTTTCACGCCGACATCGGCATCGACATCGGGTATGTGATTCTGGGCTTCGTGCTCCTGTGCGGCATCATTTGCCTGCGGTTCTACGCGAAGAGCCGGAGCATCCACTTTGAAATCACCACGCAGCGGATCAAAGTGGAACGGGGCCTGCTTTCCAAAGTTCAGGAAAGCCTGGAGCTGTTCCGCATCGACCACTTCGAGTTGCGCAAGCCCCTGGGAATGCGCCTCGTGGGTCAAGCCTCCCTGCACCTATACACGACCGACACGGAGCTCGCTAGCTTTTACGTCTACGGTGTTCCGAATCTGGAGCCGATGGCCGACACGTTGCGCAACTGCCAGCTTCGCGAGCGCACGCGTCGCGGTTTGACGACCTTCGTGAAAGCGTAGCTCCGGCGGCCTTATCGCGGCTCCCCGCGGTTGTCGAACCGGCCGCTGGCGGCCAGTTCATCGCGCAAGCGGCCGCGGTTCGGACCGGCTCTTTCCGCCGCAACCGTCATCACCCGGACTGCCTCCTTCATGGTCGTTTCCACGGGCAGCCGGAATATCCAAGGGAGATTCACAGCCGTAAGGCTGGCGTCGGAGGAAATCGCCAGCACCGGGACGAAGGTCTTAGCGGCCAGTTGTTCCGCCAGATGGCTGGCGTTCCGGCCTACCGCAATGATGCCCAGAGCGCTCCCCTGGTAGAGCAGTTCCACCAACTCCGTGGACGCCTGTCCCCACGGCCTGTCCGCATCCACGGGCGCCAGCAGATACCGTCCCCCCAGAGGTTCGAGGACGGCGCGCACTTCCGGCGAAGAGGCCACGCGCTCCGCCCCCGGGCCAAACACCACGAAGCGTCGCGGACCGTTTCCGGCATCGGCCACCGGCGGCCCGGCGTAAGCCACGCCGTTCTCGCCCACGGCGGCGTAAGCCTTCTGCATTCCATAACGCCGGTACTGCAGCGCGCCGTTGCGGACCGTGCCCAGGTACATGGCGACGGTATTCTTGGAGTTGGGGTCGAACACCATCTCACCCGTGACCCCCTTGTAGCTTTCCCGGCCCGCCAGCGCATCGCGGATGCGTCCGCGGTTCAATCCGGCGCGGCAGATGGCGTCGAGCAGGATATTCATGGTGTCGAAGGCCAGCGACGCGAACACCTCGGGCTGCCGGTCGAATCGCTTGGCGAAACGGGCGCGAAAGCCGGTCCAGGCCGGGTCGTCGCGGCTCGGATCGAACGGAAATACCGCTTCCATTCCCTCGGCGGCCGCTCCCGCCGATGCCAGCATGGCGTCGCCGATGGTTCGGAAGCTGCCGAACACGCGTTGCTTCATTCCCACTTCGCGCATCTGCTTGAGGATGGCGGCGGTGGGCGCCTGGTCTCCCCAGATCACGATCGCTTCGGCGTCGGAATCGGCGATGATCCCCAGCGATCGCCGGAAATCGGTCGAACCCGGAAGGAACTTCTGCTCGATCGAGACCGGGTGGCCCAGCCGCTTCGCCGCGTCTTTGAATTTGAGCACGCCGAACCGTCCGTAGCGGTCGTTGACGCGCAGCAACGCCACGCGGGTCAGGCCGAGATCGGTGTAAATGCGCCGCGCCAGGGTGTAGGACTGCACCCGGTCATCCTGAATGGTGGTCAGGTACCAGGGGATGATGGTCTCGGGAATGGTCGGGTCCGTCGCCGCGGAGTTCACGATGGGCACTTCGGTCTTGAGGCTCACGCGCAGCGCGATGTGTGTGGAATCGGCGCTGATGGATCCCAGCATGGCCCACACCTTTTCGTCGTATGCCATTTTGACAATCTCATTGCTGGAAGCGCCCCAGAGCGCCTGGTCGTTGTGCACC
>PLZX01000197.1:18301-62529 GCA_003152325.1 Bryobacterales bacterium
CCATAGGGACGCATGTCCTCGGGCGTGCCGGCATAAGGACGGACTTCGCGATTCGGGGGCGGCCCGGGCGGATCGGCGCCGCAGGCACAGCCGTTCGACCCCTGGCCTCGCAACGCCGCAGCGAGAGCCGCGGCCAACAGAAGACGTCGGATGGCGAGTGGCATCTCTACTCCTTTGGATCGGTCCCGCTGCGGAAGATAGCAATCGCTTCGATCTCCACCAGCAGATCCGAACGGCACAAGATCGCCTGGATTCCCGTCGACGCTGGCAGCGGATCGAGCTCCTGCGCCCGGTAGAAAGCCGACCGTTCCTCATTGAACTCGGCGTAATCGCGCTCGATGTCGCGCAGGTAACAAGTGGTGCGCACGATATCCCGCCAACTCGCTCCCTCCGATTCCAACAGGGCCGTGATATTGGCGAATGTGCGGCGGGTCTGGGCGCGAAAATCGCCAGGGTGCAGCGTCTCCCCGTTTGCACCGACGGAGGCCGTCCCGGAGATCAGCAGCACCGCCACGTTTCCGAAATTCAGGCGCATGCCCCGCGAAAACGCGCTGGGGCGATCGTAATCGTAGGCTTCATTGAGTGCCTGCGGCGCGCGCACCTGCCTCTTTTCAAGGGCCGCGGCGCCCATCGCTTCGGCCAGCGCTTCCGAAATGTTGATCATCTGCCTGCCTCCTTTTTCTTTATCCGAATTCCGTGGCTCAACCCGTGCGCGGTGGCCACCCAGAGATCGTCGCCATCAAAGTCCAGCCCCAGGATGTAATTGTGCGCTGGAGCCGTGGTGGTGGGAACGTGCGTAATGGCGCCCTGAGCGTCGCGTACCGTCATTTCCGGCGCGTGGGTGTCTAGTGACGGCCGGTAGACCGCCCAATTCGCGCCGTCGTAATAAGCCAGCCCCTTGTCCGTGGCGAACCAGGCGCGCGTCCCGTCCACCGCTTTCACCTGGTTCAGGAAATTGCTGGGGAGGCCGCTATCCTTGTCGAGGAAGTTCTTCCAGTAACGCCCGTCGTAGCGGCTTGCGCCGAAGTAAGTGGCCACCCACAGGACGTGATCCTTCTCGGCCCAGCTTACGGAGGTGGTGATCTCATGAATCAACCCCTGGTCTTTGAGCACCACCACTTCGGTTTCGCCGTCGGGGTCGTTGTAATCTTTCCATCGGCCGGTTTTCACGTCGTACTCCAGCACGCCGCCGCCCCAGACCGCGTAGTAAACCTTCTCGGCGCCGGCGGTGACGGCGTAGGTCCAGATCTCGTACATAGGGGTGTTGCGCTCGTTGAAGTGTCTCCATTGACCGGTCTTGAGGTCGAGCCGNNACGTCGTTGGGCAAACCGCTGTTGAGCTGGGTGTAATTGTCGAATCGTCCTGCCGAGAACCGGCTTAACCCGCCCATGGTGGCCGCCCAGACGTCGCCGGTGCGCGGGTCCACGTCGACGAAAAGCACGGCACGATGCGCCAGCCCGTCCGCTGTGCCGTACACTTTCCAGCGGCCGTTCTGGTATAGGGCCAGCCCATTCTCGGTGGCCGCCCACACCCGATTGCCGTCCACCTTCACCTGAAACACATGGTTGTCCGGTAATCCGTTCTCGGTGGTGAAGTTCTCCCAACGGAACTGCGGCATCCCAGGGGCGCCTGCCCAAGCCAGGGTCGCGAAGAGGATCGATACTACAAGCCGTGTATTCATAGAGTCTTCAGGTACTCAATCAGGTCGTTCAATTCGTCTTTGCTGAGATCGTTAGTCACTCCGTGCCGGTCGTGTGGGTTAAAGATTGTCCAAATCTCTTCCAACGTGCGGGCGGAGCCGTCGTGCAGGTAGGGTGCGGAGAGCGCCACGTTGTCCAACTGGGGCACGTCAATCAGCGGCGACCGGTCGGTTGGCTTCCCGGTCCCTACATCCGACAACTCCTGGCTGGTGTGATGGGGGCCCATATGACAGGTAGAGCACCGGTTGATATCGTCAATCGGCATTCCATTCTTGGACCGCGCGCGCTCGAAAATGGCTAATCCGCGCTCCTGCTGTGCGGTCAGTTCCCCGTCTTTCCTGAGGTAGCGGTTGGGCCTCAGCGGGATCGATTTGATGAAGCTGACCAGATCGGCCAGTTCGGCGGGAGAATAGCTCTGGGCGCGGTAGAAGTACTTCTCGGTTCGCGGGCCGCATTCCGTTTCCAGATCCGGGTTGCTTCCATTCCACTTGAACGGCCCGGTACCGGCGATGTCTTCCAGCAGCCGGTTCTCGACAATATCCACGCCGAAGCCATCCGGCTCCAGGTCCCAGTTCAACCCGTCGACGGTCGCCTCAATGTGACAGTTGGCGCACCCGAAGTGGCCCTGGAAGGCAAACCGGGCGGAAAAAAACAGGCGCTCACCCCGGCGCTCGGCAGTGAGCTTGGCGGGCCGGCCGAGCGAAATGGTGGAGGCCACCCTGTGCGTAGCAGTATCGATCACGGAAATGGTATCGTCCGTTCGGTTGGCCACGAAGAGCCGCTTGCCGTCCGGCGAGAGGGCCAAGCCCTTGGGGGCGCGGCCTACCGGGATGCGTGCCGCAACGTAGTTGGCCGAGGCCGAAAGATCGTTCGCCATGGTGCGCCGCTCATCGGGGCTGGCCGCCCGTATGAACGCCAGCAGTTTCGGAATCTCAATGACGGTCACGCTGTCGGACCCGGTAGTGCTGACAAAGAGCTGTTGGCCGCCCGGGGAAATCGCCAGGCCGAAGGGTGGAGTGTAGTAGCGGTCCAGTTCGTCGATGGGGACCTGCACCACCTCGCCGATCGCCGCGCCGAACACCGACAGCGAATTTCCGATCACCCATCCGTGCTCCACATGGGCCAGCGGAATGAGGTTCTTCGGCCGCATCTGGGCCGCGAAAACCAACCGGCCATGGTCCGCGGCCACCACGTGGAAGGTGCCGGCGGCGTTGTGCAAGCGTTCGCGCTCCACCACCATTTGCCGGCGTGTATCGATCACGGTCACTTCCGATTCGGGCGGCGCGCGGAACGCCCCGGGCTGCGGGTAGATATGCGTGCAATAGATGCGCCGGCCGTCCGGAGAAAGCGAGAGGTAGGCGGCGCCGCGGCCGGCCAGCAGCCGCTTGGTTTCCACACCGCGAGCCAGATCGATCACCGACACGTCGTTGCCAATGCGATTCGCCACGTACAGGAATCGGCCTTCCGCATCCGTCACGGCGGCGTTGGGCTCGTAACCCGCAGGCAATTCCCGCGCCACTTTGAGGGATGCCACGTCGACTGCCGACACCGTGTCGCTCCACGAATTCGCGACGTACAAGGATCGGCCGTCGGGGGAAAGCGAAATGCTCTTCGGGCGCTGGCCCACGCNNCCACCATTTCGATGGGGGACGGATAGGCCGGCGCCGCACCTCCTTGAGCGCGAACGCAGAACGCCGCGGCAATCATGCACCAGATCGCAGCGGTTCCGCGCATGGCTACTTCTCCTCGACGGTGATCACGCGGTCNNGTGGCGCTGCCCAACCCGAAGTGGACCCGTCCGTCGTCCTGCGAGAGATAGCCTGAGCCGGCAGTCCGCTCGCGCTGCTGGCGAATCCCGCCGGCCACCACTTCGACTTGCGCTCCGATTCCGTCCCGGTTGCTCTTCCTGCCCACCAGGTGGACGCCGATCCAATGACCCGCGGCGGCCGTCGTGTTCCGCAGCAGGACCGCCGGGCCGCCCAGGTTCACGAGGAAAACATCCATCTTGCCGTCGTTGTCATAGTCCGCGAAAGCGGCCCCCCGTCCCACCGATTTCACTCCCATCTTCGAATCGAAGAAGGCGCCGGCAGTTGCGGACGCATCCGCGAACTTCCCTTTTCCGAGGTTGCGGAAGATCGCGTGTTCCTGCGGCACCATGTGAATCAATCCGCCGTGTACGATGAAGATGTCCAGTAAGCCGTCATTGTCAAAATCCTGCGCGCCGGTTCCCCAACTCACGTACTGCGCGGCTAGTTGGGAGATGCCGGCCCGCTCGGTAATATCGTCGAACATGGTCCCACCCGCATTCCGGTAGAGGCGGTTGTACTTGGAGTCGGACACCCACAGGCCTACCTTGCCCTCGTTGAAGAAGTCCGCGAAAACCGGCCCCATCGCCGAGGTGTTCTCACCGTTCTGTCCAAAGGCCACGCCGGCCGGAGTGGCGATCTCCTTAAAGGTCCCATTCCGCTGGTTGTGGAAGAGAAAGTTAGCACTCTTGTCGTTGGCCACATAGATATCGGGATACCCATCCCGATCGAAGTCCGCGGCCGTGACACCCATCGCGCGCCCCTTCAAGCCGGCGATTCCCGCCTTGGCAGAAACGTCAGTGAAGGTACCGTCGCAGTTGTTGTGCAGCAGCACATTGGTTTCAGCCGGGTAGTCGAGCGGCCCGGGATAGTTGTCCGCCGGATAATAGGCCCGATACTGCGGGTCGAACTTCACATAGCGGCCCACTACCAGGTCCACGCAGCCGTCGCGGTCATAGTCCAGCCACGCCGCCCCGATGGACCATCCCGGAATGCTGAGCCCGGCTTTAGCGGTGGCATCTTCGAACGTGCCATCGCCCTTGTTGCGGTAGAGGATGACACGGCCGTAGCCGGTGACCAGGAGGTCCTCGTTGCCATCGTTGTCATAGTCGGCGGCCACCGCGGCCATGCTGTACAGGTCCGTGGCGACTCCCGCGCTCGCCGTGACGTCCGTGAATGTGCCGTTCTTGTTGTTTCGGTAGAGGTGGTTGTGCGGCAGCGGATCCGGCGCCTTGCGCAGCGGGTACGGATGCATCCCCTCCCCCAGCGGCCGGCCCGAGACCACGTAGAGGTCCTGGTAGCCGTCGTTGTTGTAGTCGAACCATACGGCTCCGGCGCCGGTGCTTTCGACCAGCGATCCCAACTGCTGTGCCCCGAAGCTGTGGGTGAACGCGATGCCTGCTCTCCGGGTGGCATCCTCGAAGCGGATGGGCCCGGCGACCGGCTGCTCCGCGGCCGCCAGGAACAGAACCGAAATCAACAAGCGAGACGGCATGGAAGCTCCCTAGTGCGTGCGATGTGCCTAATCACCTGGTTTACCCATGAGCACGGGCTTCTGCGTGCGCAGAAGGACTTGCGGCGCGACGTTTTCAGGCGCCCGTTCGGGGCCGGCGTGACAGCCGACGCACACCCGCTGCTCTCCCTTTCGGGCCCAAAACCAGCCCTTCTCGGCCGCAACGGTCTTGCCCGCGCGGTCCAGAAGTTCGAAACGCAGCGGCGTTTCCGACGGCGCCTGGACATAGAAGGAGCCGTCGGGCTCCACCGGCGCCTTGCCCAATACCACTGCGTCGCCACGGCCATTCTGGGCCCAGACTCGCACTTCCGCCACGGAGTCTTTCGGAATCTGCTGCAATTTCGAAACATAAGCATTCAGGCAAAGCAGATTGGCTCCCTCCCGATTGCCCAGTCCGGAAGGGTGGTAGGGCGGGACCGGGCGCACCCGGACCGGCACCGGCTGAAAGGCGTTCGGGCCCACGATCTTCACGGGTTGCCCCGCCTGGCGCGGCGGGAATCGGCAAATCCAGTACGCGCTCTCCGCTCCCGCGCGATACGCGGCCAGCCATTCTCCCCCTTCGACCTCCGCCACGGGTCCCAGGTACTGGCCTTTCGGCAACCCCAATTCCAGTTGTCCGGCGCGCGCCGAAGTGAACCGCGCGAGCGTGGAGCCGGTCTGAAAGATTAAGTCGCCCGTAGCCAATTCCGCCGCGGAATGGCGGTCCGGTCCGTGGTCGCATCGGCGGGTTTCAACGCCGGAGCCGTCCGCGTACACCGTGTAGAGTTCACGGGCCGCTGAAGGCGCGCTCGGAAAGGCCGCTTCGAAGAGCACGCGGCCGTCGCGCATCACGCCATCCGGGAGGAAGTTGCCCGGCATCCAGGTCAGGCGCAGCGGACGGTTCCCTTCGAGCGGAGCGATCTCGATCTGGAACCCGCGCGGCGTCTGGCGCGCGTAGACGAACTTCCGCTCCGCGGCGTAATACGGACGAATGCAGTCTTCCGCGCCGAACGTCACCTCCCTCGGCGCGCCGCCCGCCAAGGGGACTTCCCAAATCTGCCATGGCTGGTCCGGGTTCTGTTTGCCGGATACCAGGACAAATTTGGCATCCGGCGATAGGGCCGCATCGGCCGAAACTGCCAGGGAGGGCGCGAGAGAGCGCGAGGCGCCGCCCGAGAACACCTTCACCGCCGCTCCACCGGGGAACCGTTCCCCCCCGTGGAGCATCGCCTGAACATCATATTGCGGTGCGTCGGTAAACAGAAACGCACTCGACGGTGCGGATGCTTGAACCGTCAGCCCCAACAGAAACAAGATCAGTACATGCACTGAGACTGCCTGAAAGCGATTACAGAACCTGATTATATATCAAGTATAACCCGCGGACTCACGAACCGAGTGAATCGATCGTCCGCGCCACGCTCAAGCGTCAGTGGGTCGCAATTGGAATCAGAACTCGATGTTCAGCCGCAATTCGATCTGGCGCGGCCCGTTGGCAACGCCGCCTGTACCAAAGCCGGTCGACTGGATGTTCGAGTTGAAACCACCGAAGGTCGGGTGGTTGAAGGCGTTGAGCAGTTCGCCTTGAAAGACTGCCCGAATGCGCTCCTTGTAGGCGAATCGCTTGGAGAACGACAGGTCGGTGAAGGTCTGATGCGGGCCGTAGAGGTAGAGAATCTGCCCGAAGGCGCCGGCATTTGTGTTTGGCGTGATAAACGACGAGTTCGCGCCGCCACCGGTGGCACTGACCATGTACTTCGGATTGATGATGTCGGCGTACCCGCCTTGAGCGCCCGGCACATAGTACACACCGATTGAGCTTTGCAACTGCGCCGCACTGACGCCGTTCAGGACAACGCCGCCGTCGGCATAGTCGTTAAAGGTCTGAAAACCGCCGTTGACAGTCTCCGGTGCGCCGGTCTGGAAGGTGAGGATGCCACCGATCGTCCAGCCGCCGACCACATTGTTCAAGACGCTGGACTGACTGAGCCACTTGCGGCCTTTGCCGAAAGGCAGATCCAAGGTACCGTTGGCATGGATCACGTGGCGAAGGTCAAAGAGGGTCGGCCCGTAGCTCAGGCGCATATCCCGAAGGGTGTACTCCGAAAACGAACCGGTCCAGGAGTTGGGTGTAGCCAGGCCGAGAGTGTGGCTCCAGGTGTAATTGGCGTCGAACTGGACGCCGTGCCAGGACTTCTGCCGGAAGTCAACCTGCAAACCGGCATAGTTGGAGTATCCGGCCGCGTCCATGTACCCGACCTGCATGCCGGCGGAGTAAGGGTTGGCCTGGAAGTAGTTGGTAGCATACCCCGCGCCGGCGCCAGTGTAGCCAGCGGTGGTGGGGCATGGGCTGAAGCCCGAACCGACCAGGTTGCAGAAGTAGGGGACCGGACCGGAGATGCCGGACAGCGCATTGGCCATCGCGCCCACCTGTCCCGTGTTGAGTTGGTTAATGAAATTGCTGTTGCCGTAATCCTCGAACTTAATTCCGGCTCCGCCCGAGCCCTCTCCGGCGAAGGCGGCATCGAACACCGGGGTGGCCACCTGGCCGGCATAGCCGTTGTTGGCGAACGAGTTGATACTGTGCTGCTGGTTGATTTTCAGATTCTGCTGGCCGGCGGTGAACTGCTTGAGGAAGCCGTTCTCGAAGACATTGACCTCATTGGTATTCATTGAAATCCACTGATTGCGCGTGCGGCTGCCGTTGTAGCGGATCTCCAGAACTCTCGACGCGTCCAGTTCTCTTTGGATTCCGATATTCCAGGATTGTGTGTAGGGCTGCGCGATATTGGGATTCATGCCATTCACGATATTGCCGAGGTAGTTCAGCGGCGTGAATGTATATTCGGCTTCCGGGGCGCTTGCTTCATAGGAGTTGTGCGGGGAGTAGCCCAGCGCGGGCAGTGCCTGTCCCAGGGAGAGCGAGCCCGGAGCGAAGCTGCCGGCGCCGCCTGAAGAGTTGGGAACCAGGTAAAACTGCTGGAAAAAGAAAGCGCCATAATCGGTGGCGTTATTCCAGAAGTACTGTTGGGGCTCTGTGAATCGGCGCATTGAGAAACTGCCGCGAAGCACGGTCTTTGCCAGGAGGCCCTGCTTGGCATCGGGCTTCCAGGCGAAGCCCGCCATGGGCTGGGGCGAGACATGCCAGGCGTTATATTGATGCGGGCGAGCGCTCAGTACGGGGTTGTTGTCGCCGGGCAATGTCCCGGGCTGGAACAGGTTTCCTATGCCGGACGGACCATAGATACCATCGGGCGTGGCCCCGTGATAGGCGCCAGTCTTGTCGTAGTCGTCGCCGGTGAAATCCCAGCGCAGGCCATAGTTTATGGTCAGGTTGGACTTGACGCGCCAGGAGTCCTGGGCAAACAGGCCGGCGGCCGACATCACCTCGTCGAGGTTATAAGTGCTGCCGACAGCGTGATTGTACACCTTGGTCTTGGGGTCGACGCCAAATTGGCCGAATACACCGGTGACGCGCCCAGTCAGAATCGCGTAGAGCTGTTCGGCGTCGCCCAACTGCTGAGACGTAGCATTGGGGAGGGAGGGGCTCGTGCCGGAGTTGGAGAAGGCGTTCAAGGCCGGATCGCCGTTAGTTAGACCCAGGTTGTAGCTGGCGAAGCCGGAAGGGTTGTTCCAATAATGATCCTGCTCCCGATACCAGGAACCGCCGAACTTCAGGGAGTGTTTGCCCTTACTCCAGGAGACCGAATCGGAGGCGTTGAAAACCGGATAGTAGTTGGAGATGGGCAAATTGAATTGCTGGCCCGACATGTTACCGCTGTTTGGAGCGTTAAAGCCCCAGTTCACCGTACCCACCGAGGTGAGGTAGAGAGGCGCGGCGTTGTAGGCGTACCATTGGGCGTTGTAGAGGAACCCGCCCTTGAACTCGTTCACCAGGGTGGCAGTGGGAGTCCACTCGATACCCAGCGAAGCCGTGTATTGGTTGAACTTGTTGCCGGCGATCTGGTTGGCGAACCCGCTACCCGGGAAGAACGCGGCATTCGATGCGGGCTGGATGGGTCCCTTGGTTTCGTTGAACGCGACGTGGTAGCGGAACTTCTGCGTCAGGTTATGGTCGATGCGAAACGTCGGGAAGTAATTGGTCGTCGGAGAGGGCTGCAACCAGTTGAGCAGGTTGATGTTCGGATTGGTACTCGCGGTGACGGCGCCGGCTGTCAGCGACGAGTTAATCGCTGCGAGCTCGCTGGCGACGACAGGGTTGATGGTGGAGGGCAGGGAGGAGCTGAAACCGTGGGCGGTAGTGAGCACGTTTACGGTGTGGGTCTTGCCGTCGGTTCCGGGGTAGGTAAAGATACCGGACTGGGCGGCCGCGGTGAACACCGAGTTGGAGGCGGTGAAGCTGCCGGGCTGCTTGGACATGGAGAAGCTGGCGAAGAAGAATAACTTGTCCTTGATGATGTGGCCGCCGACGCTGCCGCCGAAGTCATTGAGGATGAAAGGCGGACGGGGGACGCCTTGTCCGTTGTTGGACCAGGAGTTGGCATTCAGATAGGCGTTGCGGAAGTCTTCATAGACACGCCCATGGTAGTCGTTGCTGCCGCGGCGGGTGATGAAATTGATCTGCATGGCGGACTGGCCGAAGCCCTGATCCAGGTCCAGCCCGTCGGTCTGGACGGTCATTTCAGCGATGTCCTCCAGACGAGCCGATACCACCGGAGCGGCGTTGCCGGCAAACTTCATGCGAGTCGGACTGCCGATGACGCCATCGATGTTGTTGCCTTGGGCGGTGGACGGCAGGCCATTAAAGGTGCCGTTGTAGCCAGGCGACAGATAGGCCAATTGCGTCAGATCGCGTCCGCCCAGGGGCAGGTCCTCAATCTGCTTCATGTTGACCGTAGTGCCGATCATGTTGGAGGAGGTTTCCAGAATGGCCACGCCGCCACCGTTCACCTCGACGGTTTGGGTTACCGATCCGAGTTGCAATGAGGCGGACACGTCGGTGACGCGGGCGGCCTGAACCTCGATCGGCTTGATGATCGTGTTGGTGAAACCGTCCTTCGATACCGTCAGCGAGTAGCTTCCAATATTGAGGCTGACGTAACGATAGCCGCCGCCCTCCAGGGTGACAGCTCTGCGGACTTCGTTGCTGTTCAGATCGCGAAGTTCCAGTTTGGCGCCCGGAATCACAGCGCCCAGAGGGTCGGTCACTGTAACGCTGACAGTGCCTCCGGTAGCCTGTGCCCAGGCACATGGGGTAACGGGAGCCAATAGGATGGCGCACACCGCGGCCAGCCCAATGAAATACCGAAGAAGGGTAATAGCACTTTGCCGAGGCGCGAAGGTCAGACGTGAGCTCATTGGCGAAACCTCCTCGAAATCAATGGCATGATTGTATGCGTTTTCATGACGCCAAGTCAACAAAAAAACTGAAAGGTTAATCGATTAACCCTGGGGCCCGCGCAATGCCTGAATCCGGAGTCCGGGAAACACATTGTATGGAACCGCACCCTACGGAATTAGGGTCCCAAACGCCTGGACGGCCACACCATGACGGTGGTGGCTCAGTTCGGGATTCCCGAAACGCGACGGCGCCCAGGGAGCGCTGTACTGAGTTGCAGTAAGCTGGTATGGATGAAAGCGCGTTCAGCAATCACCCGCCGGAACGTGCTGCGCTACGCGTCGGGCGCGGCGCTTTCCGCAAGCCTCAGCCGACTGCCTGCGGCGGCCTCAGGCAGCGCGATCCAGTTTGTGGATGTCGCCAGAAATGCGGGCATCACTTTCAGCCACGCAAACGCCATGAGTAGCGAGAAGTATTTGATCGAGACCATGGGCTCGGGCTGCGGGTGGATCGATTACGACCAGAACGGCCTGTTCGACCTTTATCTGGTAAACAGCGCGGCCACGCGACGGTTCAAACCGAGACAGGCCCTGCGTAGCGCTCTTTACCGAAACAACGGAGACGGCACCTTCACCGATGTGACGGAGAAGGCGGGCGTCGGGGCCGAGGGCCTGTTCGGCATGGGTGTGGCCGTTGGGGACTATGACAACGACGGCTACCCGGACCTGTTTGTCCTGGGCTACGGAAGATGCATTCTCTACCATAACAACCGTGACGGCACCTTCACCGATGTGACCGCGCGCGCCGGAGTTGCCAACCTGGGGATGTGGGCATCGAGCGCGGCCTGGTTTGACTACGACAACGACGGACGTCTCGACCTGGTAGTCGCCAACTACCTGGATTGGACCCCGGAGACGAACCAGTACTGCGGGAATCAGGGCCCTGGCATGCGCAGTTATTGTCATCCGGACAACTACCATGGCCAGGCGCCAACGCTCTATCGCAACAATGCAGACGGGACTTTCACCGACGTCAGCAAGACGTCCGGCTTGGCAGCCAAACCGGCGAACGGGCTTGGCATCGTCACGTTCGACTACGATGACGACGGCTGGCAGGACATCTTCATCTCCAACGACGCGCAGCCCAATTCGCTATTCCGCAACAACCGCGACGGCACCTTTCGCGAGGTCGGCTACGAAGCCGGTGTGGCGGTCAGTGAAGACGGCAACAGCGAGTCGGGCATGGGCGTCGACGCCGCTGACATGTCTGGCTCGGGGCATCTGGATCTCCTCGTAGGCCACCTCGACCTCCAACTGGCGCGCTTTTACCGCAACCAGGGAGACGGATCTTTCCTGGATGCCACTTCCAGTTCCAAGCTATCGTACGAGACCTTCCACTTCAGCGAGTTTGGCTTACGGTTTCTCGACTACGATAACGACGGCAAGCGCGACATCTTCATGGCGAACGGCCACGTGCTGGACAACATCGACCTCTATCACAAGGGAATCCTCTATGCCGAGCCCAAGCTGATGTTTCGCAACACGGGCAACGCCGCGTTTGTGAATGTGAGCGACCAGCTGGGGCCGGACTTCCAGGCGCGTCATGTCAGCCGCGGCGTGGCGGTGGGTGACTTCGACAACGATGGAGATCTCGACATGCTGGTGAGCAACAACGGCGAGGCGGTCCAGTTGCTCCGCAACGACGGCGGAAATGCTAATCACTGGCTGCAGATCCTGTTGATCGGCACGCGCTCCAATCGTGACGGCGTCGGGGCCCGCCTGAAGGTGGTAGCGGGCGACCTGACGCTTTACGATCAGAGGAAGGGCGGCATGAGCTACCAATCGGCGCAGGATCCACGGCTGCATTTCGGATTGGGTGGGCGGACGCGGGTCGACCTGATCGAGGTTCGCTGGCCGAGCGGAGCACTCACCAGACTGACCGGTATGGTCTGCGACCAGATTCTGGCGATCCAGGAGGGGGCCGGGATTGTGAAGTACTCCTTCCCTCGCGTACCGAATCGGTGACCGGGCTTCAGTGTCCCCGCCCGCCCGAGCCACTCACGTAGCCTGCGTGCCCATCGGCAGCAGAACGGATTCTCTCGATTTCCAGGCGATTCAACTCGCTCAGGGCGGCCAGGGTTTGCTTGGCCTGATCCAGGCGGCCCGCTCGCCGGTAGGCCTCGGCCAACGGCGGATAAACGGCCCGATTCCGGGGATCCTGCTGGCGGGCCGCTTCCAGGTGGATGATCGCGTCGTCGACCCTGCCACTCAGCAGATAGACCCGGGCCAGAGAGATGTGGGCGCTGGAATAATTCGGTCGAAGCTGGATGGCTCGTTCGAGTGCCGTCTGAGCTTCGGCGAAATCCTTCGCGGCCGCGGGAGTGGCTCCGGAGCGCAGCAGTGCCTCCCCCAACATCGTCAGCAACAGGTAGTGGGAATGGCCCGCCGCAACACCCTGGCGGGCCGCCCGAAGGGCCTCGGGTATGTCGCCGGAAAGCAGCGCTTGCTGGGCATCGGCGATATAGGCGATGTCCGAATCGGGCGCCAGCTTCCGCACCAGTTGAAAATCCTGCTCCGCCAGATCCGTCTGCTCCAGGCGCGAGCGGAAGCGGCCGCGCTGAAACAACAGCCGGGGGGCATCCGGCAGATTCCCGAGACCCACCGCGAGAACACGGTTACCCAGATCGAGAAGGCCCTCATCCAGGCACGCCTCCGACACCAGGAGGTAAAGTTTCTCATCGGCGGGCGAGAGTCTAGCCGCATCCTCCAGCGCCTTCAGAGCCGGCGCCGGCTGGTGATCTCCCACATAGGCTTGCGCCAGCAGATTGTTCACACCGGCGGCATGCTGGCCGGCGCCGTGAATGTGGGTGAGGATCCCGACCGCCTGGTGGAATTGCCTGGTTCCCACATAGCACAGGGCCAGATTGAATTCGAGGGCGAAGGTGTCGGCTACCTGTCCGCGGGCGGCGAGGAAATGTGGAATGGCCTCAGAGAACTGGCCCCTCCCGGTGAGAGCGATGCCCGAAAGAAGATGTTGTTGCGCTTGTTGCCGCCCATCGTCCGTGCGATCGGGAGCCGGGGCGGACTGCGTGGGCGCACCCGGCGGCACGGCGGGTCGCTGCGGCGGGTACATCTGCGCCGCGCTCATCAGCAGAACACTCACCGGCAACAGCATCACGCCGATCTGGACGCCGCCTACTTCCACGTGCCCTGGCCCTCCACAATTGTGATGTAGCGGTCGACCGGCAGGTCCTTGAAGCGTTCCACCCGGCCGCTCGGCTGGGGCCATTTTACCTCCAACCAGTCTGCTTTAGACCGGCTGCCGAGGCCCAACACTAGGCGCGGATCGTGAGACGAGAGAAAGCTGCCGCCTCCTACCTTGACGCGGCGGCGCTTCAGGTCGCCGGATTGGTAGCTGACCACCGCGCCGATGGCATCCCGATTCGCCGTGCGCCCTTCCAACCGCACGCCCAGCCAGTGGTTTTGGCGGCCGGCCCGGTTCCGCAAGAGCACCGGCGCGCCATCGTTTACCATTACCAGAACATCCACAGCTCCGTCATTATCGAAATCGCCCAAAGCGAGGCCGCGTCCTGCCATCTTCCGGCTGAAGATGGCGCCGGCCTGCGCGCTGACGTTCTTCCAGGCCTTGCCGGTGTTCTGAAACAGCACCATGGGCTCGCGGTAGCTCACGGTGGCGTCATACAGTTTCACCATTGTATCGGGATGGCCGTTGTTGAGGATCAGATCGAGGTTGCCATCGTTGTCGAAGTCGAAGAACTTCAGGCCCCAGCCACTCAGGGACTGGGTGGCAGCGGCAATCCCGGTGGGGACGGCCACGTCGTCGAAATCGCCCTTGCCGGAGTTGTGATACAGAGAAAAGTACTCGTGGACGAAGTTGCCTACGAACAGATCCACGGATCCGTCATCGTCGTAGTCGGCCGCGTCCACGCCCATTCCGGCCCGAGCGCCTCCGAAGGAGCTGTACGCCACTCCGGCCAACAAGCCGGTCTCCTCGAACCCTTTCTTGCCTCGATTCATCAACAGGAAATTGGGGATCGAGTCGTTGCTGACGAACAGATCCATCCATCCGTCGTTGTTCACGTCGGCTGCGACCACGCCCCACGCCCGGGAGAGCAGCGCTCCGATTCCGGACTCCTTGGAAACATCGGTGAAAGTGCCATCCCCGTTGTTGTGAAACAGCCAACTCGGCAGCGCACGCACGGTGCCGGGCGCGCAGTAGTAATGGGCGCCCGTATTCTTGTTGCCGCAAAATGCGTTTTTGGCCTTCGAGAAATCGCCGAAGCGGCAGACGAAGAGATCGAGCTTGCCATCGTTGTCGTAGTCGAACCAGACGGCGCTACTACTCCAGCCGGGCGCCGCCACGCCGGCCTTGTCCGTCACGTCGGTGAAAGTGCCATCGCCATTGTTGTGATAGAGAATGCTGCGCGGGTATTGGGTCACGTACAGGTCGGGCAGGCCATCGCCGTCGTAGTCGCCCACCGCCACCCCCATCCCGTAGGCGCCACCGCTCACACCGGCCTTCGTGGTGACGTCGCTGAAGGTCCCATCCCGGTTGTTGCGATAGAGGGCGTTGCGCAGCGGGGCAGGCGGCGAATAGAAGTCGCAGGGACCGCTGTTGACCAGGTAAATGTCCATCCAGCCGTCGTTATCGTAGTCCAGAAATGCGCAGCCCGGGCCGATGGTTTCAGGCAGATACATTTCCGGGGAGAGTCCGGCTACGTGCTTCCATGAAATGCCACTGGCCGACGGAGGAATTTCCTCAAAAAGCGGAGCAGCGTCCGCCGCTGCCAGAGCGGAGCTCAACGCCGAGCCCGGCAACAGACGCAGGAAACCCCGTCGCGAGAAGGGCGGCATTCGTCAGCGCCCCGGGCGAGCCTGTGCCGCGGCCTGCTTCTGAAGCGCCATCTCCTGCGCCGCCGCCGCCTGGTTGCCTGTCCGCCCGTACGCGATTGCGAGCTGATAATGCCCGGTTGGATCGGCGGGCACCATGCGCACGTACTCTTTCAGCGGCGCCAGCGCTTCGGCGAACTTGCCACCGGCAGCCAGCGACATCCCGTTGGCCAGGTAGGCCTCGGCGAACCCAACGTCCAGGCGGGACGCGTGAGCAAAATGTTGCGCCGCCTCGTCCCATTTCCCCGCGCGCCGTGCCAGTTCCCCGAGTACGAACTCCGAGGCGGCGCTACGCGGATCCACCTGTAATTCCTTCTGGAATTCGGCCTTGGCCTCATCCACCGGCCCGGTTTCTCCTGCCTTGGATAGCAGGACTTGGCCCAACCGGTAGTGGATGCCATCCAGTAACGGATTCTGTTTGAGAATTCCCTTATAAATGCCCGCGGCTTCGTCCCATTTGCCCTGCGACTCGAAGGCCTCCGCTTCGAGCTTCTGCGCCTGGCTGGAGTTCGGAGCCGTGGCCGCCAGTTCCTGCGAGGTCCGCGCTGCGATCTGCGAGAGGTAGTGCACCATAATGTACAGGACTTCCGGGTCGCCGGGGAATTCCCGTTTGAGCCGCAACAAGGTCTCGATGGCGGTGTCGTTCTGATCCAGCGCCATCGCGCACCGTGTTTCTGCCATGGCTGCATGGTACCGGAGCTGCTTGTCCGCCAGGCGAGGCACCACGCGTTTCAGAACGGGCAAGGCTTCCTGGCATCGACCCTGCTCGGCGAGCGTAATCGCTTGCTGCGCCGACGACGAGGGGTCTACGGCCGCTACCGGCGGCTTACCGGCGCCTTGGCCGAATGCGGGCGCAGCAAAGAAGGTTCCGAGGGCCACGAACAGCATCAAGCAACCGGCCATCGGCGGCGCAGGGCGGTTAGACGTTGCCGCCGAGGGAGACTCACCGCTTGAGGAATGCAAGGGTCCTTGCGGCATATTGAACCCAATCATATCCCGATCCCATCCTATTTGTCTTGCGATTCCGGAGCTCAACCAGAGCGGCGGCTTACATCACCGGACCGATACGCCAGGGCACGAATTCCTGATGGCCCATCTGTTCGGCGCAGGTGCGCCGGCCGGAAGCCACCTCCAGTAGCAGGTCGAAAATCTCGCGGCCCACGGTTTGCACGGTGGCTTCTCCATCGGCGATGCGTCCCGCATTGACATCCATGTTGTCGCGCATCCGCCGGTACGTATCGCTGTTCGTAGCAATCTTCAGGACCGGAATGGTGGGGAAGCCGATGGCGCTTCCACGCCCGGTGGTGAACGCGATCAGGTTGCAACCGCCCGCGGCGAGGCCGGCCAGCGACACCGGGTCATACCCCGGCGTGTTCATGAAAACGAAGCCCGGGGCGGTCACCGCTTCGGCGTATTGGTAGACATCGATCAGCGGTGAGGTGCCGCCCTTGGCCACCGCGCCGAGCGATTTTTCCAGAATGTTGCTCAAGCCGCCGGCCTTGTTTCCGGGTGTTGGATTGTCGTCGAAACTGCCTTCAAATCGGCTCAAGTATCGCTTGTAGTCGTGGATCGTATCTAATAGTTTTTGGGCCACTTCCCGATTTCGTGCGCGCTTCACCAACAGATGCTCGGCGCCGAAAATCTCAGGCGTCTCCGCGAGCACAGCCGTGCCGCCGATCTCCGCCAGCAGGTCCGAGCAATAGCCCAGCGCCGGATTGGCGGTGATGCCGGAGAAGGAGTCCGAGCCGCCGCAGTTCAGCCCCAGCACGATCTTCGAGGCTGGCGCTTCCGTGCGGCGTTCCTCGGCCGCCCGTTCCAGGAATCGCCCAATTTCGCGCCGCGCTGCAACGATCGCGCCGCGCGTTCCGCCGCTCGATTGCAAGGTCAGCCCGGCCAGCCGCCCGGTTGTGGGCGCCTGCGATCCCAGATAGTGGTCAATCTGGTTGACCTCGCATCCGAGGCCCAGCACCACCGCGGCTGAGACGTTGGGATGCGCCAGCACGCCGCTTAAGGTGCGGCGGAGCTGATCGACATCCGGCCCGAACGCGTGGCCGCATCCCTCGCCGTGCGGGAAAGCCACCACGCCATCCACGTTGGGCGGCAGCGTTTCCGCGTGGTAGCTTTGCGCGATCAACTCGGCGGTGTGGGCCGCGCAGTTGCTCGCCGCCACCACCGCGATATAATTCCGCGTCCCCACGCGGCCATCTTCCCGCACGTATCCGAGAAAGGAGGGAGCGTTTTTGCGGACGGGAGGCGCGATGTCGCCGGACGGAAACTCGTAGGCCGGTTCCAGTTCCTCGAATGCCANNTCGCCCGGCGCGATGGCTCGCAAGGCTACTTTGTGACCCGCGGGGATCGCGTCGACGGCAACCAGGCGCACGCCATCGACGAGTAGTTCCGTTCCCGGCGCGATGGCCACGCGCGCTACCGCGACATTGTCGGAGGGGTGCAGATGGATGGCCGAATTCTCGGCCGTCGGTAGTTTCGCAATATCAAGCAGCATCACATCCACCATGTCATCAGATCGCGGTTCTGGGAAGCAAACCCGGCCGACCGGTAGAGCGCCTGGGCCCGTTCGTTTTTGCGCGCCACTTCGAGGCGCAACGCGCTCCATTGCCGCGCGCGGCACTCGCCGGCGGCAAACTCCAGGGCCTGCCTGCCGAGGCCCAGCCCGCGCCACGGCTCCTCGACAAACAGTTCGTCCAATAGCCCGAAGCGCCCACCGAACTCCAGGCTGTATCCGAGCACCAGCGCCAGATAACCCACCGGCCTTGCGCCGGCGACGATCATCCAAACGCGGCCGAATTCCGGCTCCGCGAGCAATCTCTGGGTGGCGCGGCGGGCGCGGACGGCATTGAATTCCCCGACGCCGTGCGCGTACAACTGCGCCATCATGGCGAGCACGCCATCGAGATGGCTTTCATTCAGCGGCAGGAAGGTTGCATCCACGCCCCTATAATAGGAGAAATGGCCAGGAAAATTCCGCCCGCCCTGTGGCTGTTATTGCCCCTGGCATACTTCCTCTTTTTTTTTGACATGGCGAAAGTTGGGCTGATCGGGCCCGACGAGCCGCGCTATGCCTCCATCTCGCGGTCGATGGCGGCTTCCGGCGATTGGGTGACGCCCCGCCTGAACGGCCAGCCGTGGTTCGAAAAACCCGCGCTCCTCTATTGGATGCAGGGCGCGGCGTTTCGCGCCGGGCTGGGCCCGGAAGTGGCTCCGCGCCTTCCGGTGGCGCTGGCAGCCTGTGCATTCCTGGCGCTCTACTGGTGGATCCTGAACCGCGAGTTCGGATGTGCGCCGGCCATTTTTGCCACCGCGATTCTAGGCACGTCGGCTGCGTGGATCGTGTGTGCGCAAATAGGCGTTCCGGATCTACCGCTCACCGCCGCCTATTCGGCCGCCATGCTGCTGGCATTGCCCTGGGCCACTCGGCGCGATCCCAAATTGCTGCCCGCGGCCGCCGTGTGTCTGGCGCTGGCGGTCCTGGCTAAAGGCCTTGTCCCACTGGTGCTGGTCACGCCTCTTCTCTATCCGTGGGGCCGTCCCCTGCGCACTGCCTGGCGGGACAACCTGGTCTGGCTGCGGCCGCGCGTCGTCTTGCCGTTTCTGCTCGTGGTCCTGCCCTGGTACGTCCTGTGCACGCTGCGCAACGGCACTCCGTTCCTGAAAGATTTCTTCTGGAAGCATCACGTCGAACGTTTTGTTTCCGCCGCGGCTCTGCAGCACGGGCAGCCCTTCTGGTTCTATTTGCCGATTGTGTTGGCGGCTCTGTTGCCGTGGACACCGCTTGCGGGGCTGGCTCTGCGCCGCGCCTTCCTCCGCGATCCACGCCGCTTGTTCCTGCTGTGCTGGCTCTTGCTGGTGCTGGTTTTCTTTTCCGCGTCGGTCAACAAACTGCCCGCGTATATTCTTCCGCTGCTGCCGGCCGCCGCCGCTCTGCTGGGACTGGCCCTGGCCGAAGCCGGCGACGCGGCGCCATACCTGGCAGGCTGCACGGTCCTGCTGGTGGCCTTCGCCATCGCCGCGCCCATGCTGCCTTCGACCGTTCCCGCGGGCATTACGCACGCCACTCTGCCGCCGTTCCGCTGGTTCTGGCTGCTTCCCTTGGCCTTGGCCGCTGGCGTGTGGATGTTGGAACGCCACCGCCGGCGCACCATCGCCGTGATTGCCATCGCCGCCGGCGCCGCGGCCGGAACCGTCTACCTGAAACAAGTGGCGGCGCCCGATCTGGACCGCACCGCGTCGGCCCGCGAGTTGTGGCGGCAAATCGCACCACGCGCGGCCGCCATCTGCATCGACTGGCTTCCGCGCAGCACGCAATACTCGCTCGACTATTATTCGGCCGTCCCGCTGCCCGATTGCGCGCACCACCCCAAGACGATTGAGCTGCTGCAGATGCAAGGCCAGCCGCCGCGCCTCATGCCGCCCTCCCACGGCGCGGTCCAGGAGGGCGGCAAATGATCGAGGGTTGACCGGCATGGCCGCCGCATTGTACTCTCACGTATCCAGGATGACATCATGATTCTGCCGCACGATTCCACTACTTTGATGTATTTGATGATTCTCAGCCTGGTCTGTTTGGGCTCCTGGGCCAACTTCTACAAGCTGGCCGGCAAATGGCGCTTCGAACTGTTCTGTTTCGATTTCGCCTTCGGCCTGGTGGCGGTGGCCCTGATCCTAGCCTTCACGGCAGGCAACCTGGGCTTCGACGGCTTCAATTTCCACGACGACCTGATGAACGCGGGCAAGCGGCAATGGTTGTTCGGGTTCCTGGGCGCGGTCATTTTCAATTTTGGCAACATGCTGATGATTGCGGCCTTCTCGGTGGCCGGGATCGCACTGACTTTCCCGGTTGGTTTCGGCGTCGCCTTCATCGTCGGCTCGGCCATGAGCTATGCTACGGGGCCCGGCGTCAGCCCGGCATACCTGTTCGGCGGTTGCGGGCTGCTGGCGCTGGCGGTCATCCTGAACTGCTCGGCTTTTTCGCGGCTGGGTGTTTTGAAGCACGAGAACCAGGCGCGCGCCGGAAGCGCCAAGAGCACGCGGCGGCCCTCTTCCATGCAGGGGATCATTCTGGCGATGGTCGGCGGCGTCCTGATGGGGAGCTTTTCGCCGCTGCTGGCGAAAGCGCAGAACGTGGACATCGGGCTTGGCCCCTACTCGCTGATGGCGATCTTCGGAATGGCCGTGTTGTTCTCGACCTTCGTGTGCAACCTGTTCTTCATGAACCTGCCGATCGAAGGCGACCCGCTGGAATTCAGCGACTACTTCAAGGGATCCACACGGCAGCACGCGATGGGTGGAATCGGCGGGGGGCTGTGGGCCCTCGGAGCCACGGCCGCTCTGGCCGTGACCACGCCTAAAGGCGATACTCATCTGCCGCAAATGACCGTCGACCTGATGTCTCAATCGGCTCCGCTGCTGGCCGCGCTCTTCGGCCTGCTGGTTTGGAGAGAATACAAGGGCGGGGACCTGCGGGTGAAGCTCTCCGCGGTTCTGATGCTGCTGGTTTTTGCGGGCGGCGTGGCCGCCATCTCGCTGGCGTCGTTCTACACGCGCACGTAATCAGGCCGGCGCTTCCATCCCTAACTTGGCGTACCAGGGCGTGGCCGGGCGAATCGCCTCGTTCACCGCGTTGATGTTGCGCACGCCTTCGCGCTGCAGCCACTCTTCCAGTCCCTTGGCGCCCTGTTTGGCATACACCGGAATTCCTTCCTTCCAGGTAGCGCGCCCGCACAGCACGCCCGAATAATCCGTGCCGGCCTCCGCGGCCATTTTCAGCGATTCGGTGAATTGGGCGTTGCCGACGCCGGCGCTCAGATAAATGAACGGCCGGGAGGCCAGGGCCGCCGCCTCGCGGAAATGGACCAGCGCTTCCTGGCGGGTGTAGGCCTTCTGCCCGCCGTAGACGCTGGAGCCTTCGACGAACTCGGCGTTCACCGGTACTTCCACTTTCAACACGTCCACGCGGTACTGCGGCTTGGAGAACTCCTCCATGCTTTTCTTGACCACCGCTGGCTTGGCTTTGGCATACTCCAACCCTTTTTCATCGCCGCCCTTCGGATCGTAGCCCACGAATTCCAGGAAGAAAGGGATCTCGCAAGTTTCGCATTCCGCGCCGATGCGTTCGATAAAAGCATGCTTAATATCGTTGATGGCGGCCTCTTCATAAGGCGTGTAGTAGATGAGAATCTTGACCGCGTCCGCGCCCCAATCCACGATGCGCTTGGCGGAAACGTGCGGCAGCAGGTCGGGGAGCCGGCCGGGCTGGGTGTTGTCGTAGCCGCTCAATTCATACGCCAGAAGGAGCCCGGCGTTGGAACTGCGCGCGTGGCTGGCCTCGAGGCCGAATTCCGGGTCGAGCAGAATGGCGCTCGCGTGCGGGGTCAGAACTTTCGTCACAACCGTCTTGAATTCGCCCATCATGGCGGGAGTGATCTCTTTGATACTCACGCCGCGCGCCGAAGCCAGGGATTTCTGCAAGCTGCCGCGCTGGTCCATGGCGGCTGCGGCGATGACGCCGCGTGGGTTGGCCAGCGCTTTCATGCGCTTCAATTTGCCTTCAGAAAGTTTCATGGCAACATTATGGCATGAGACAATGAGGGCGATGCGGCTAGGAAAGGAGAAAGCCGCCATGCCCATGAAAAACCCCGTGCATCCCGGTCGCATCGTCCGGCATGATTGCCTTGAGCCGTTGGGCCTGTCTGTGACCGCGGGCGCAAAGGCTCTCGGCGTCACCCGGCAGGCACTTAACAATGTCGTCAACGGAAAGTCTGGTATCAGCCCGGAGATGGCTATCCGGCTAACGAAGGCATTCGGCAGCACGGAGGAAACGTGGTTGCGGATGCAGGTTGCCTATGATCTTGCGGCAGCCCGCAAGAATGAAAGCAAAATCAAGGTCCGCCGTCAACGCGTCCCGCAAGAATTGCACGTGCATTGACGCCGAACGCAGCATGGAAAACCAGCCCAACCGGCATATGTGGATTCCGCTGCCTCACCTTGATCTCCAGGACCCCGGCCAGCCATGACCGCAGTGTACACTGCCCAAAGGTCCACGGTGGACGGCATCGAAGTGGTGCAACTGGGCGATGCCGTGCACGAGTTGGCTATTTCCATCGCGCCCGCCGTCGGCAACATGGCATACGAAATCAAGTCTGCCGGCGAGAACCTCCTGTGGTTTCCCTACGACGGACCGGGTGAGCTCGCGCGCCAGCCCGTGCTGTGCGGCATCCCGTTTCTGGCGCCGTGGGCCAACCGCATCGACGGCGACGCCTATTGGGCCAACGGCCGCCACTACCTGCTCAACTCCGCCCTCGGCAACCTGCGCCGCGACAACCATCAGAGGCCGATCCATGGCCTGCTCCACTTCTCTCCGGACTGGCGCCTGGTTTCAGCGGGGTGCGATGCCCACAGCGCCTGGGCTACGAGCCGCCTGGAATTCGCCACGCATCCGGCGCTCATGGCGCAGTTCCCCTTCGCGCATACCATCACCATGACGCACCGGCTGGCTGGTGGCGAGCTGGAAGTGGAGACCTGTCTCGAAAACCATTCGGCCGAGCCGATGCCCGTGGCCATCGGCTACCACCCGTATTTTCGCCTGCCCGGCGCGCCGCGCGATGACTGGCGCGTACATCTGGCCGCGCGCGATCACCTGGCTCTGAGCGACCTGCTGATTCCTACCGGCGAGCGCCGCCCGGCAGGCGGCGATTTCGCCGACCCACATTCGCTCTCGCTCGGGCCGCTCGATGACGTCTTCAGCAACCTGATCCGCAATCCCGATGGCCGCGCCCGCTTTTGGGTGGAAGCGGCCGGCCGCCGTCTCACCGTTACCTATGGCCCGCGGTATACGGTGGCCGTGGTCTACGCGCCGGCGGGGCGCGATTTCATCTGCTTTGAGCCGATGGCGGCCATCACCAACGCCTTCAACCTGGCGCACGCCGGCGAGTACACGGAATTGCAGCACATCCCGCCGGGCGCCCAGTGGCGCGAGAGCTTCTGGGTGAGGTTCGAAGCCGGCCAACGGGCCGGGTAGAATGGTTGGCGGCCCTGCCGTGGATTCCGTCTCCGCACCCAAGCTTCGGGTCCCTTCCGTCGATGCCTTGCGAGGCTTCGTGATGATCGTCATGGCGCTCGATCATACGCGGGAGTTTTTTCATTCCGGCGCCATGTCGTTCCAACCCGAAGATCTCACCCGCACCACGGCAGTCCTCTTCCTGACCCGCTGGGTCACGCACATCTGCGCTCCGGTCTTCTTCTTTACGGCGGGTCTCGGAGCATTCTTCCAGTTGCGCCGCGGGCGCACCTCGCAGGAGCTCGCGCGGTTTCTCTGGACCCGCGGTCTCTGGTATATACCTCGGGATTGCCTTACAATGGAGATCATGGGAACCCGAAAAGTGGTTGCGGCGAAACGGCGCACGCTGTATATCAAGAATCCAGTCGCCCATCGTTTGGCTGAGGAAGTCAGCAAACGTATGGGTGTGACTCTCAGCGATGCCGTCATTGCCGCTCTGGAAGAAACGCTCCAGAAGACCGACCGGCCCCTGAATCGAAAGAAAGTGGATGCTCTCTGCGCCAGGATCGGCGCTCTTCCAGTCGTCGACGCCCGTACCCCGGAAGAGATTCTCGGATACGATGCTTTCGGGATTCCGGGTTGATGATCATCGACACATCGGCGCTGATTGCGATTGCCCTTGGCGAACCATCTCGGGAACGGCTGCTGGATGCACTGGAAACGGAAGTGGACCGAGTCCTCTCGTCGATGTCGCTTCTGGAAGCTGGCATGATCCTTCGGGCGCGACTGGGTGACAGCGCGGTCAGCTTCTTGTACCAACTCGTGGACGAATTGGTGAGCGAAGTGGTCCCATTTGATGAAACCCAGGCGAGACTGGCCATCACAGCGTTTGGGCGCTTTGGAAAAGGAATGGGGCACCGGGCGAAGCTCAACTTCGGAGATTGTGCCGTCTACGCGCTGGCGGGATCTCGCGGTGGTCCAGTGCTTGCAACTGGCAATGATTTCGCCGCGACGGACCTGCCCTGCTATCGGCTGTAGTCGACCCACGCCTACCGGAAATTATCCACGATCACCAAATTGGTCTGGCTCTGGTCTACCCGGGGATACAGGATGGTCTTGCCGTCGGGCGAAACTGAGAATGTCGACGATCCACCGCGGTCCGAATTCTTGATGTGGAATACCACTTCGCTGTGCTTGGCGGCGAACTCGAAAAACGAAACCGCCATGCCGCGGACGGCGCGATCGAGTTCCAGGTAGTAAATGCCGTCACGGACGGGCTGAATGGTGGTGGACCATGGGAGGTCGTGCTCGGGTATGATCGCTTCTTCCTCGTCACCGCCTGCCACGGGGAGGCGCCAGAAGCTGCGGCGATCGCGAAAGTAGATGTACTTGCCGTCGGCGGACTCCACCGGCTGCGCGGCGCCGAACCGTTTCGAAAGCTGCACGGGGCTGCCGCCATTGAGAGTGGCTTTCCAGATCTGGCCGCGTGTCGCCTGATAGTAAATCGTCTTGCCGTCGCGCGAAAAGGAGCCGTTGATGGCGTCGATTTGCACGTTCGTGGGTTTGCCCGCGGCTGTGGCCGGCACGGTGTAGAGTTCCTGGCCCCGATCGCCGGAGGCGTCGAAGATGAGCAGTTTGGCGTCCGCAGACCAGCGCACGCGCGCGAGGTCCGGGCCGTTGAGATGAGTCACTTGGACACGGTTGCCGCCGTCGGCGTCGCAGAGCCAGATTTCGTCGTTGCCGCTCTGGTCGGAGATGTCGGCGATCTTTTTGCCGTCGGGCGAATAGCGGGGGCAGGATTCACGGCCTGAAGAGCGAATCACGGGGCGGTCCTCGCTGGCGGCGTCGCGCTTGCCCAAAGTGCCGCGCCAGATGGAGGAGACGGTGGGGCTGACGGTATACACCAGGCGATTGCCGGCGGGCGCGGCTGTGACGTACGAAGCGTCGCGGCCCGCGATGATCAGGTCGCGAGGGCTGCCGCCATAGGCCGGCACGCGCCAGACTTTCCAGCCGCCGGCGCGGTCCCCGGTGTACATGAGGTCCTGGCCGTCGCGCGTCCAGGTGATGCCGCGAATGGCATGGTCGTCGAAAGTGAGGCGGCGCGGATTGGCGCCGGCGAGGTCGCAGAGAAAAATATCGGCGCCTCCGGACACGGTGCCGCGGACGAAGGCGATGGTGGTGCCGTCGGGAGACACCACGGGCGTGGAATCGCCGTCGGTGCCGGCGGGCGGATGGGTGATGGGGTGGATGGCGCCGGTATCGAGAGCCAGGATGGCGAGCGAGGCGGGCTGCTTTTCGGCTGTTTGCACCACCACCAGCGAGCGGCCGTCGTGCATCCAGGAGATCGCCGGAAAGGGCTGCGTTTCATCGCCGGGAGCGGCGCACCCTGGGAATTTGCGTTCGTCGGCGGGCGATGCGGTGGCGATGACCACGCAGGATGCGCCTTGGTCTTCCACGCGCACAAAGGCGATACGGGCGCCATCGGGAGACCAGGCCGGGCCGATGTCATTGCCCGTCGAGCGAGTCAACTGCAGCGGCTCGCCCTTCGGCACGTCGCGCACCACCACATGAAAGACATCGTCCTTTGAGGATGTGCCCCGCGCGCTATAGGCCAGCCGCGCGCCATCCGGCGAGAAGACCGGATAGGCCTTGGCGCCGGGCTCGTTTGAAATCTCAACGGATTTGGGCACGGCCGCGGGTCCGGTGGCCAGGCGCCCCAACAGCGTCACTACCGCGCCCACCGAGCAGAGGCACAGCGCGAGAAGAACCGCCGGTCGGCGGAAGAAAGTGCCGGATGGCATAAGCTGTATTATCTCAACACCAGGACGCACAAGCCGGGCGAAATGTTCCGCCGCGATTTGCGCGCCCCCGGCCCCATCTGCGACACTGGCCTTTTCATGACCTCGAAGCCGCTATGGGCGCTCCTGCTCTGTCTGTCCCCGGCATTGGCACAAAATAACGGCCTGCCCGACAAGGAAACGCTGTACTACAACATCGAATGGCGGCTGATTACGGCCGGAAAAGCCAAGATTCAATGGCTCTCGGTTCCCAACAGCGGGTGGCAAGTAAACCTGCACCTGGAATCCACCGGGCTGGTTTCCAAGCTCTATAAGGTGGAGGACGATTACAGCGCCAATCTCACCCAGGGCCTCTGCGCCCAACTGACGCAGATGAGCACGCACGAAGGCAGCCGCGACCGCGAAACCAAAATCACCTTCGACAACGCCAGCCACAAGGCCGACTACCTGGAGCGGAACCGTGCCAAGAATGCCGTCGTGCTGGCGCGCGAAACCGATATTCCGGCTTGCGCCCACGACGTAGCGGGCGGACTCTACTTCCTCCGGACGCTGAACCTGGAGCCCGGCCAGAGCACGCAGATCCCGCTGACCGACGGCAAGAAGAGCGTGATGGCGAGAGTGGAAGCCCAGCAACACGAAGACATCAAGACGCCCGAAGGCGTTTTCAAAACGATTCGTTATGAGGCGTACCTGTTCGACAACGTGCTCTACCGCCGCTCCGCGCACCTCTACATCTGGCTGACCGACGACCGCCGCAAGCTGCCCGTGCAGATTCGCGTGCGGCTGCAATTCGCCATCGGCTCCATCACGTTACAACTGGAAAAACACGAGTAAGCCGCGCTCTAAACTTCAGTAGTGGGCCGGCGCAAGGCGCACGAACGACGTGCGACACTGTGTGCATGGGCGTCCGTATCGCAGGATTGAGGGTGCTGGCCGCCTTGGTGGTCTTGACGGCGGTCACTGCTTCGGCGCCGCGTCCTGCGCGGGCGCAACTCGTGGCGCCGAAGTCGTCCCCTCCTGCCTCCGCACCACTCCCGCCCCCTCTGTTCAGCCCATGGTACGCGGAGTCGTTGCGCGACATCCTCGAACTGGAGGAGACCGATGTGGCTCGGCTCGAACGACAGCTTGCCGCCAATCCGGACGACTTCCCGGCGCGGCTCAAGCTGATGGCGTACTATCAGCGCGCGGATCGGTCCGGCCGTCCGGAGGACCGCGCTAAGCGCGTGCAGCACACGCTCTGGCTGATCGAGCATCACCCGAACTCCGAGCTTCTGCACTCGTATGTGTCGCGGTTCTCGCAGGGCGAACTGGCGCCTGCAGACTATCGGCGCGCTGTGGCTCTCTGGGAAGCGGCTGCCAAAGCGCAGGTGGCCGACGCAGCGGTGCAATGGAATGCGGCCTCGTTCTTCCAAGCTCTGGACCCCGGGCTCTACATGCACTATCTGGAAGCCACCGCCGGGGCCGACCCGAACCATCCGTTCGCCCTGCGCCCGCTGGCGGATTTGTATGCCCTCTCGATTCTGGAGCGCGGGCCGCTGGCGTCACGGGCGCAGGCCGGGTTGGAAGCGTCGAACAACGTATGGGTGATCGGCAACGCCGCTTACATGTTCCAGAGCCAGTACAATCGAGCGCTCCAGATGGGAGCGCCGAACCCCCGCGCCGCTGAGTTGGCCGAGCGCTATTTCCTGCGTGCCAGGGCTCTCGATCCGAACCTGAACCGGCAGGCGATCCTGCCGCAGCTCGACCCGCAGGCGATTGTGCGTGCGCGGCAAGTTGAGATGCAGGCCCAACGGGACTGGCAGGAGCGCGCCGAGGAGGCAATCGGCAAGATCCGGCGTCTCCCGGTGGAGGCGTTCCACGAACTCCCCGCGGCCGTCGCCGGGGTCCTGCGCGCACGGAACTGTANNGTGTTCTGCTCCGTCAACAACTCGACGGCGCTGCTCGCGTTCCGCAACGATCGCGACACGAATCCGGATACCGTCACCACCAGCCAGGACCGGCTCTACCTGCAGGGGCTGGACGGCAACCAGATTGGCTACTCGCGCGAGATCACCGCCGCCGGTCGCGAATTTATCATGGGCCACTACCGCGCCTACGGCGGTCCCGAGCCTCCGCCCATCGACCACCATGGCATCGACGACGCGTTTCTGGAAAAGGGTTCGATCACCTGGTATTTCTATCGGGGGAAGTGGCTGCAGTTAACGGGCGCGGACTGATGAATACTGCAACAAATCACCTCTGGCTTTCGTAGTGGCTAGTTTGAGGTGCCCATGAGTCTGTGGACTGACGTTCGGTACGGTGCGCGCATCTTGTGGAAGGCGCCCGGCTTCTCGCTCACCGCCATCATCACGCTGGCTTTGGGTATCGGCTCGACCACCGCGGTTTATAGCTGCGCCGATGCCCTGTTGTGGAAGCCCATACCGCTACCGCATCTGGAAACCATGGTGATGCTGGGGCAACGGGCGGACGATCCGAACGACTTCAACAGCGCCACGCCGGCCGATATGGACGATATCCGGCGCCAGAGCGCGACCCTGGAGAGCCTGGCGAGTTGGGAAGACGGCCTGGCGAACATCGTCGGCACAGGAGGCGAGCCGGAACGTGCGGAGCAGGCCCTGGTGAACGCAAACTTCTTCGAGGTGATGCAGGTGCAGCCGGCGCTGGGCCGTGCGTTTCAGCCCGGCGAAGACCAGCCGGGTCGCGAGCGCGAAGTGATCTTCAGCGACGCCCTGTGGCGCAACCGCTTCGCGGGCGACCCAACCATCCTCGGCAAAAGCATCCGGCTGGACGATCAGAATTTCACGGTTGTGGGAGTCATGCCTCCCAAGTTTGCTTTCCCGCTGGCTACGGATCTGTGGACCCCCATGGCGCTGACGCCCGCGCAGCGCACCTCGCGGACCTCGCAGTTGATCACCACCGTGGCGCGGCTCAAGCCGGGCCGCACGCTAGAGCAGGCCCGGACGGAAATGGAAGGCATTGCCGCGCGGCTCAAGCAAGCCTATCCGGACACCAACAAAAACCGCCATTTCGCGGTCTGGCCGTCGCACCGGTTCCTGGTGGATCGGGAAACCAACGAGTATCTGATCATGATGCTGGCCTCGGTCTGCTTCGTGCTGCTGATTGCGTGCGTCAATGTAGCGAACCTGCAGTTTGCGCGCGCCACCGGGCGGTTGCGCGAAGTGGCGGTGCGAACTGCTTTGGGCGCGGGACGCAGCCGCATCGTGACGCAACTGGTGACGGAGAGCATTCTGCTGGCGCTGGCGGGCGCGGCCCTGGGGCTGCTGGTGGCGAACTGGGGAATCGGCCTGATTCGCGCGGGAATGCCGCCGGAGATCGAACGCTATATCGTGGGATGGAAGGACATTCGGCTCGACGGGCGAGCGCTGGGCTTCACCCTGGCAGCGGCGATCGGGAGCGGCATCCTGGCGGGGCTGGCGCCGGCGTGGCAGAATTCGCGGCCCAATCTGACCGACACGCTGAAGGAAGGCGGCCGCGGCGGGTCTGGTACGCGCGCGCATCACCGCCTGCGCAGCATTCTGGTGTCGGCGGAGATGGCGCTGGCGGTAATCCTGCTGGTGGGCGCGGGCCTGATGATGCGCGGGTTTCATAATCTGGTGGCTTCCGGTGAAAACCTGGAGCCAAACAGCCTCTTGACCATGCGGTTGGGGCTGACCGATACCAAATATCACGAACCGTACCAGATCGCCGGTTTCTACCACGAGGCGCTCCACCGCATTGAGGCGATTCCGGGTGTGCGCTCGGCGGTGGCGGTGACGTCGCTGCCCTATTCCAATCACTCGACCAACCGTTTCTTTACCATCGAGGGCCGCGCGGTGGAACCGGAGGATGCGCCGCACGGGATGTACCAACTGACGAGTTCGAAGTACTTCGACACGCTGCATGTTAATTTGCGCGCCGGGCGGCTGTTGACCGAGGCGGACGGCCCGGACGCGCCGCGCGTGGCGGTGATCAACCAGAGCATGGCCGACCGCTGGTGGAAGAACGAATCTCCCATCGGCCGCCGCGTCAAGATGGGCAACACGGACTCCAAAGAAGCGTGGATCACGATTGTCGGCGTGGTGAGCGATATCGTGCACAACCCATACAGCCGGGAGCCGCGGCGCATGATGTTTGTGCCATACCAGCAGGCGCCGGGGTTGTGGATGGATGTGGGCGTGCGGACGGCGGGCGACCCGCTGCAACTGGCGCCGGCGGTGACGGCGGCGATCCGCTCGATCGACCCCGAGCAACCTATCAGCGACATGCACACACTGGCGAAATCGCTGCACGACCGCGCCATCGGGCTGAACTACGTGGAAGTCTTCATGGGAATCTTCGGCATATTGGCCCTGGTATTGGCGTCGGTGGGAGTCTATGGCGTAATGGCGTACATGGTGTCGGAGCAGACTCGCAACATCGGAATCCGCATGGCGCTGGGAGCGCCGCGCGGCGGAGTGCTGCGCATGTTATTTCTACGTGGCATGACGACGGCCGCAACGGGCCTGGCGGTGGGGATTCCCCTGGCGTATTTGCTGGCTCGCTATGCGCAAGACCTGATCTTCGGTATCACGGCGAGCGACCCCGCCACGTTCATCGGAATCCCGCTGGCGTTGCTCGCCGCGATGGCGCTGGCGATCTATATTCCATCGCGGCGGGCGATGGGCATCGACCCGATTGTGGCTTTGCGGTACGAATAGTGGGACCGGCTACTGCTTGCCGGCGCCGGTTCCCTTCTTCTCACCCGGCCGGTAAAGCGTCGGAGCCTTCTTTTGTTTTTGCTCGTCTTCGGCGCGCTTCTCCCCGGCTTTCTGGTCCGCGGCTTGCTTGGCTTCCCGTTCCACCGGACTCATCGACTCCATGCGCTCGCGTTTCTCCTGCTCCACCCGCGACTTCACTTCTTCGGTGCGCTTGCCGAGGTCTTCCTGGGCGGCGTCCAGGCTGTCGGTAGTGGTTTCAATGGCCTGTTGCAGGAGGAAATCGTAACGGTCCAGATCTCTCGGCTTGCTGTCTTGAAATTTCTGGAGGAGCGGCAACATATCTTTTTCGATGGCCGCCACGGCCCCGAGGCCGGCCTGAACGTCGACGTGCCGGGCGATGGCATCGTCGGCAACCGTATCGATGGCGTCGAGGATCTTGCAGTATTCGTCCAGCACGTCGTGGATCGTAGCGGAACGGCCGGGCTTGTCTTTGCCAAGCAGGTTCTTGACCAGATCGATGCGGGCCTTGGAGAAATCGGCGTAGAGCTTGAGGCGGAGGTTGGGTTCCTGGGCGCCGCGGATCTGTTCCACTTCGCCGGCGTTGAGGAAGTCGTGCTGCGGCGCGGCCGGCGCAGCCAGCATCAGGCACACCATCAGGAGCTTCATTTTTTCTTCTTCTTCTGACCTTCCATTACACCCATCAGAAGATCGTCATGCACTTTCAGGACGTCGGCTTTGACCGCGTCGAGCATGGGGCGGTCCGTGTAGCTCATCTGTTCCTGGAACGATTCGATCTTGCGCGAGAGATCGCGCGTGGAGATTTCAGCCTTCTTGCACCAGGAGCTGTTGCGCGGATTCTTCCCGCTCTGGACCAGGGAGGCATAGGCCAGGTCGACGGACTCCTGGATTTCGGCGGCGTCTTTGGCGGTGAGATCGGAATCGTTCTTGTCGTACGCCTCGCGGGCCGCCTTGAGCGCTGCGAAGGCGTTATCCAGGGCCAGGCCGGAACGCTTCTCCAGGTTGGGCTCGGCCATGGCGCGTTTGAGGTCGGCGCGCAGAACGCCGCCGGGAGTCAGCAGCAACGCCAGGACGGCCGTCGGGAAACCAATCCGCATCAATGCTTCTCCAGCTCGCTCTGTATGATTCGCGCCCGCTGGCGCGCCTGGAATTCCTGGTCGGGGCTCTTGCCGCCGCCCAGCGCGAGAAAGCGCTGGTAGGCCGCAAGCGCCGGTTTCAACTGTTTCAAATTGTCGAGCATAAGGGCGCGCAGGAACCAGGTTCCGGGAGTATCGTCGCCCAACTGGTGGGCCCGGTCGAAGGCCTCCAGGGAGTGTGCGAAGTCCCGGGCCAGATATAGCATGCCGCCGAGTTCGGTCCAGGTCTTGGCTTCATCCGGTTTGATCCGGGCGGCCTGATTGAACTGGGCCGCGGCGGCGGCGTACTGCTTCTGGTCGCGGAGGGCGCGTGCGTAAATCATGTGGACGTCGTAATTGGAGGGCTCTTCGACGGCGGCTTTCTCGAGCAGCGGCAGCGCCTTGTCGAATTGCTCCGTGTACAGGTAAGCCACCGCGAGAACCACACGATTCTCGGGGGTGGGGCTTTTTTGGTACTGCCGCTCGAGCTCCGGAATGGCGTCGGCGTACTGCTGATTGGCCACCAGCAACTCGCCCAGGTGTTTCTGCACTGCGGCGTTATCCGGGAACTCGCGGAAGATGGCGATGGCGGCCGAGGGCTGGTGGCCTTCTTCGTAGAGTTGCGCCAATTCGAGCAGCGAATCGTGATAGCGGGGATCGAGCTGAACGGCCTGGCGGAAATGCTTGGCGCCATCGGCCAGGTTCCCCTGGTGCGTCAGCGCGTGCGCCCATCCCAATTCGGCGGCGGCGGATTTCGGGTCGATCGCCAGGGCCGCACGGTAGTTTTCAGCGGCTTTTTCGAGCGCGCCAGTCTGGATTTGGGCTTCGGCGAGGTAATAGCGCGGGCGGAATTCGGCCGGCTTCTGCGAGGCGGCGTCTTCGAACAACGGGAGGGCTTCGGCCGGATTCTTCTGGCGCATGAGCAGAATGCCGGCGTTGAGCTCGGCTTCATAGAGCGCCGGTTTGAGTTCGAGGGTCTTGCGGTACTCAGCCAGGCCTTCGGCATCGCGGTGCAGCATGCTGTAGGCCATGGCGAGATTGAAATGGTCGAAGTAATCGGCCGGATCGGCTGCGATGGCTTTGGTGAAGGCATCGGCGGCGGCTTCGTACTTGCCGCCCTCCAGGGCCTTCATTCCTTCGGCGCTGAAATCGGGGGTTTGCAGGAGCAACAGACAGGCCGCGGCAACCAGCATACTACTTCGATTCTAATTCCTATGGGCGCCGGCTGCGCAGGCGGGAATGAGAATTCTCACTTCTTTCCAGGTGAAGTCAGAGGCGCTGGGGCGCCCGGGGTGGACAGGATGGGCATGGGCGCTGCGGGCGACTCGGCATTGAAATTGAGCGGAATATCGATCAACGCCGCGTGGTCGCCGGTTTCATCCAGCACGCGCAGTTTGTAATGGCGGGGCGGGGCGTCGAAAACGATGTGGCCATCCATGGACTCGGCCGGCCTGGCTTGGCGCAAGTAGCCGATCCATCCGGATACCCCTTCGCCGTTGGGGAGCTCATCGTAGGTATTGCCCTGATCGTCTTCGATGGTCAGGTCCGGAATGGCCATCTGCTCGCTGCCGCCGTTGACTGCGCTCAGGCGGACCAGGAAGAAGCGATGTTCGGGGATGCGCACGTCGGCGCCGCTGCCCAGTTGGGTGAGCCATTGGGTCTCGAAGACCGTGTAGACCAAGTGGCCGACGCTCACTCGGCGTCCCATTTCGTATGTCACGACCTTGGGCGCGGTAGTCGTACAACCGGTAAGCATGCCGGCGAGAGCCGCCAGGGCGAAAGTGTAATGAATAGGACGCATGATGGCAGATCTATTCTCCTCGCGGGCGGGGGCTGTGTCAACCCCACCGTCGTCTGGGAAGGTACCGGAACGGGCAGCGCGGGGAGTTAACGCTTTTGTTCCTGCAGAAGGCGGGCGAATTTCTGGCGCTGTTCCGGGGTGAGAACCTGCTCGATGCGGCCGCGGCCTTCGCTCAGCACCGTGCGGTAATACTGCCAGAAATCGTTGAGGATGGATTTGACCTGATCGGATTGGGCGGGGGTCAGGTCGAGCTCTTTTTGGAGGCGGTCAAAGTAGAGGGCTTGGCCCTGAGCGGATTCGAAACTGGGCGGACGGAGGCGGTTATGGACGCCGAAATCCATCACCAGGGCGCCGGCCAAGGCTCCACAGAGGAAGACCAGCGCCAAGCTAATGCCCGCAACCAGCCGGGGGTTCCACGTGCGTCCGAAGCTCGCCCGTTCGAGAATGCCGGGGCTACTGCTCATAGGCTGTCAAGGTGACCAACATGTTGTCTTCGGCGCGAGCCGTTTCAAACGCCGGCGCGTTTTGCTGCGCCAAAATGGCTTCCGGGGAAGGACCCACCGCAAGGCCGGCCTCGTGCGTCACCAGGTAGCTGCCCATCACCGCCAGCAAAAGCAGCGATGCGAACACCAAGCGGCGGCCGAAGGCCAAATCGAAGCCCAACAGTCCCGCAAACCAGGGCGCCGGCTTGCTCCGGCCCACCTGCTCGACGACGCGGGAGTAAAAGCCCGCAGTGGGCTCGACAACTTCATCAGCCCGCAGAGAAACCAACATCCCGGATAAGTCTTGCATGGCGCTGATTTCTTCCCGGCAAGAAGGACAGGTTGCCAGGTGCGCCTCGATCTCCCGAAGAGCGGCCGGCTCAAGCGAACCGGAGAGCAACTCCTCGAGACTTTCCATCATTACCGCGTGCATAAGCTTCTTCCCTTAAAAGTGTATTACCACCACGCCATAAACCTGCCCCGTTGCGAGTCTACCGCCCGCTTGGGGAACCTAAATTCAGCCGGCTACCAGGCCGGGAGCGCGATCCAACCGCTGGGCCGCTTTCACCAGCCTTTGCCGCGCACGGAACAACTTTACCTTGATGGTATTCTCGTTCATCCCCGTTTTTCCCGCCAATTCCTCCACGGAAAAGCCTTCAACTTCCTTTAACATCAACAACATGCGATCCTCTTCCGAGACCCGGCTGAGGAGCTTCTGGACGTAATCGCGGCGCGCCAGATCGGTATCCGCGGCAGGCTGGCGGTTGACGCTCGGCTCGGTATTCTCCACGCGCCGGACTTCGTCCTCACTGAGGTCGCTTTCATAAACCAGCTTGCGCACTTTCCGCTTGCGGAGGTAATCGAAGCACTCATTGACCGTGATCTTATAGATCCAGGTGATGAGCGAGCTGCGGAAATCAAAGCTGCGCAGCGACAGGTAAACCTTTGCAAACACTTGCTGTGCAATATCTTCCACGTCGTTGCGCTGGCGGACGATGCCGTGGATAATGGCAAACACCTTGGACTGGTAATGTTCCACGATTTCGCGGAATGCGGCTTCGTCGCCCGCCTGGGCCCTGCCGACCATGGCGCCTTCCGAGGTGTTCTGGTAGTCCACTCTGAATTTCGCCGCAACTTCGCTACTGAACCCCGGGAGTGTGAGAGCGCCAGTCAGTGTTCCCATACACCGATTCGGACGTTGCCCGTCGAGTCCGGGTTTCAGCTACCTACTGTTTCCCTTACCATTCTGCCAGAAGGCAGCCCGGAAAGGCATCCCCCTCCGTTCAAGCCGGTTTTTCCGCGACCGGCAGCCGGCGAGGGGCATCCAAAGAGTATGCTGTGGACTTATCCGGTCCTGTTTGTATAATGGGAACGAGCACAGACTCGGCTTTGAGGAGTTTAAGACGCATGGTGCAAATAACGGAAAAAGCGGTGAGCAAGGTCAGGGAAATCATGTCATCCCAGGAGCCCGCCCCAGGGGGACTGCGCATCTCGGTGGTGGGCGGCGGCTGTTCCGGATTCAGCTATTCGATGGCCTTCGAGAACCAGCCGAATATGTTGGACAAGACCTACAACTTCGGTGACTTAAAGGTCTTCATCGACCAGGCAAGCCTGCTTTACCTGGACGGCGCGGAAGTTGACTTCGTGGAAACCCTGGAGGGTTCCGGCTTCAAGTTCAACAACCCCCAGGTGAAGTCCACGTGCGGTTGCGGCAGTTCGTTCCAGGTGTAAGGCATCCGCGAACCGGCGAGTTTTTGGGGCGCTTCCTCCGCACAAGGGGAAGCGCCCTTTTCGTTGTGCGCCGGTTTTTCGTGACATCCTGCCCGTTCCTTCGTCCTGCTATAATCCGGGCAAATTGGCTGAAAGGTGTTCTTATGCTTCGTAACGCGCAATTCAGGTTCATCGGTTTGATTGCCACGCTGCTGCTGACGGCCGCGGCCTATTCGCAATCCTTGCCGCAAGGCGTTCAACTGGTCACCAGGGTGGAAGGCATCAGCGAGTACTCCCTGCCGAACGGGTTGCACTTCCTGCTGTTCCCGGATGCCTCGCAGCCCAAGGTGACGGTTAATATCGTCTACCTGGTGGGGTCGCGGTTCGAAGGGTATGGCGAGACCGGCATGGCCCACCTGCTGGAGCACCTGGATTTCATCCAGACCAGGACGCGAGACAACATCAAGAAAGAGTTGACGGACCACGGCGCCGACATGAACGGCAACACGGACTACGACCGGACCAGCTACTTCGAGACGGTCAACTCGACCGATGAGAATCTGAAGTGGGCGCTCGAACTGGAAGCCGACCGGATGGTCAACACGCGCATCGAGAAGGCCCTGCTGGACAAGGAAATGACCGTGGTGCGCAACGAATTCGAGATGAACGAGAACGACCCGGGCAGCATTCTGTCGGAGCGCGTAATGGAAAGTGCTTATATCTGGCACGCCTACGGGCACCCGGTGATCGGCAGCAAGTCCGACATCGAGAACGTGCCGATCGAAAATCTGGCGGCGTTTTACAAGAAATACTATCAGCCGGACAACGCGCTGCTCATGGTGGCCGGGAAGTTCGACGAAGCCAAGGCGCTGGCCTGGATCGTCGAGGATTTCGGGAAGATCCCGCGGCCCGAACGCAAGCTGGAAGCCACCTACACGGTGGAACCCACGCAGGACGGCGAGCGTTCCGTGATGCTGCGGCGCGTGGGCGATACGCAATACGTCATGGCGCTCTACCATACGCCGGCGGCGACGCACCCGGATGACGCGGCCGTGCAGGTGATGGCCGGCGTGCTGGGCGACGTTCCCTCGGGACGGCTTTACAAGGCCCTGGTGGATAACAAGAAGGCCGTGGAGGCGGGCATGGGCTCGGCGGAGCAGCACGACCCCGGCTTCATCATGGCTACGGCCCAGTTGCAGCCCAACCAATCCATCGAAGACGCGCGTAAAACCCTGCTCGACACCGTCGAAGGCCTGGCGAAAGAACCGCCTTCCAAGGAAGAAGTGGATCGCGTAAAAACGCGGCTGCTGAAGAATATCGAGCTGGCCATGGCGAATTCGAAGTTTGTGGCGCTGATGCTCACCGAATACGCGGCGCAGGGCGATTGGCGGATGCTGTTCCTGGAGCGCGACCGCATCAAGCAGGTGACGCCGGAAGACGTGTTGCGCGTGGCCAAGGCCTACCTGAAAGAATCCAACCGCACGCTGGGCGAATTCGTTCCCACCAAAGCGCCGGACCGCGCGGAGATTCCAGCTACGCCGGAACTGGCGGCGACCTTCAAGGACTTCAAAGGCGGCGAGGCGATGGTGGCGGGGGAGGTTTTCGACCCATCCAACGCGAACATCGATAGCCGGGTGATGCGCGGCAAGATGGCCAACGGGCTGAAGATCGTGCTGCTATCCAAGAAGAACCGGGGCGGCACGGTGGTGGCAAACCTGGCGGTGCGGTTCGGCGATGAGAAGTCGCTGTTCGGCAAGCCGGCGGTGGCGCAACTGGTTGGCGCGGTGCTGATGCGCGGCACGAAGAACAAGTCGCGGCAGCAGATCCAGGATGAGATGGACAAGCTGAAATCCCAGATCCACGTGTCGGGCGGAGTGAACAACGCTTCGGCCAGCATTCAGACGGTGGAAGCCAACCTGGCGGGCGCGCTGAAACTGGCGGCCGAGATCCTGCGCGAGCCGTCGTTCCCGGAAAGCGAATTCGAACAGGTGCGGCAACAGTTGATCGCCAGTATCGAGGAAGGCCGCAGCGATCCGCAAGCTATGGCAGTACGGGGATTGCAGCGGCGCATCAACAGCATCTACACGCGCGGCGATGTCCGTTACGTGGGAACCGTGGACGAAGAGATCGAGGACCTGAAGAAGGTGACTCTGGTCGAAGCGAAGAAATTCTACCAGCAGTTCTATGGCGCTTCCGAGGGCGAGTTCACCGTGGTCGGGCAGTTTGACAAGGTTGAAATTCAGAAACTCGGCGAGGACCTGTTCGGGAACTGGAAGGCCGCGGCGCCGTATGCCCGCATCCTCACGCCCTACCGGAAGATCGAAGCGGCCAACGTGAAGATCGAAACTCCCGACAAGCAGAATGCCATGTCGGTTGCCGCGCAGATGTTCAACATGTCGGATGAAGACCCGGATTATCCGGCGATGATCATGGCCAACTACATCCTGGGCGGGACGTTCTCGGCCCGCCTGGTGACGCGCATCCGTCACAAGGAAGGGCTGAGTTACGGTGTGCAGTCGCAGATCAATGTGCCCACCAAGGACGATGGAGCCACGTTCTTCGCCTTTGCCATCAGCAATCCGGAGAATGCGCCGAAGGTGGAGGCGAGCCTCATGGACGAAGTAGAGCTCACCATCAAGGGCGGTTTCACGCCGGAAGAACTGGCGGCGGCCAAAAAGGCGTGGGCGGAGGAGCGCCTGGTGGGCCGTTCGCAGGATGCTTCGCTGGCCGGGCTGTTGGCTTCGCGGGCGCGCTGGGGCCGGAGCATGACGCAATACGACCAGGATTTGGAAAACAAAGTGGCCGCTCTGACGCTGGACCAGGTGTCGGCGGCGCTCGGCAAAGCGATCGCCCCGGCGCGATTCATCTACGTCAAGGCCGGCGATTTCAAGAAAGCTGGCGTGTATCAGTAATCGAAGACGAGGCTGGAACAAGTGACTCCGGCCTCGGCCTTCATCAGCTCGGAAACATCGACCAGCCGGATTTTTCTCCCGAGGCCCGCGAGAATCTCCGCGGTCCGCGGGAAACACTGCGGCGCCACCACGGAATCGCCGATCGCGAGCACGTTGGCGGCGCGCGGCTCATCCGCTGCGATGTCCACGATGCGGAATTCGCGCAGCGGCGCCGTATCCAACCACTTTCGATTCGCCAGCACGACGCCATCCCCCACATAGCAGCACGCCGTNNGGCTCCCGCAAGTATCGCAACGGCCGGTACCGTTCCAACGCACGCGCCAGCGATTCCGATTCCCCCCGCCGCGAAGCCGCGCCCATGCGCGTCATCACTGCGACCTCGTCCACCACCACGGCCGGATCTTCCACGAAGACCGAATCCGGGTAATCCGGTTCGGCCGCGAGCGATACCACCGTCGCGCCCAGTTCCGCCAGGCAGGCTTCGTAGAGGCGATGCTGCTCCTCCGCCTTGGCGAGCGAGATTTCCTGGCGCTCAATGAATCCCAGTTCGCAGCGGTTGATGGCCGGGCTGACGGCGCGGGTGATGGAGATTAACATGTCCAGAATCCCAGGCTATTGCATTTTCGCCGGAAACGCGTAACCTTTTCCGTTCTGCTCAGTATAAAGGTCGATGGCCGTCATCCTGCGAGATTTCCTCTATTCGGTGCGCACTCTGCGCAGGTCGCCCGTTTTTCTAGCCATAGCCGTGCTTTCGCTCGGCCTGGGAATCGGCGCCAACACCGCGATCTTCACACTCGTCAACCAGCTCATCCTGCAGCCGCTTCCGGTGAGAGACCCGGCGCAGCTCGTGATGCTGGCCGGACGCGGTAAACATTACGGCGGCAACAATGGACCCGATCGAATTTCCTACCCCATGTATCAGGAAATCCGCGACAAGAACCAGGTCTTCAGCGGCATGTTCTGCACGTACCCGACGACCGTGAGTGCGTCGTTTCAAGGCGGCACGGAGTTGATTGGCGCCGATTTTGTCTCCGGCAACTACTTCCCGTTCTCGGTATCGGCGCCGCGGCGGGCCGCGTGTTCACCGCTTCCGACGATCTGCTGCAGGGCGGGCATCCGCTGGCGGTGCTCAGCTACGGCTATTGGCGCGCGCGTTTCGGCGCGGACCGGGGCATCGTGGGAAAGCAGATCGTGGTCAATGGCCGGGCGCTGACCATAATCGGCGTGAGCCGGGCCGGATTCGACGGAGTGGAGCCGGGCCGGGCGCCGCAGATTCGCATCCCCATGACCATGAAAGACGATCTGCCGCGCTCGGATTTCGGCCGCCTGAACAGCGACCGCTTCCGCTGGACGGAAGTCTTCGGTCGCCTCAAGCCGGGAATGTCGCTTCAGAAGGCGCAAGCCGGCCTGCAGCCGCTGTTCCACCAGATCCTGGACCGCGAAGTCACGGAGAAGCCCTTCGCCAAGGCCTCGCCCTTCGTCAAACAGGAGTTCCTGAAAATGTGGATGGAGGTGATGCCCGGGTCGACAGGCCGCTCGTACCTTCGCAAGACGTACGCGAAGCCGCTTTTCGCCCTGATGGGCATAGTCGGCCTGGTGCTTTTGATCGCCTGCTCGAATCTGGCGAATCTGCTGATCGCGCGCGCCTCGGCGCGGCAGAAGGAGATCGCGGTTCGCCTGGCGTTGGGAGCGGGCCGCGGCCGGCTCATCCGCCAACTGCTGGTGGAAAGTCTCGTCCTCGCGGCGGTTGGCGGGGCCCTGGGCGTTGGTCTGGCGGTTCTGATCGACCAGGCCTTGATCGATTTTCTGCCTTCCGGACACACGCCGCTATCGCTTTCCAGCACGCCCGATTGGACGGTCCTGGCTTTCACCTTCACCATCTCGCTTCTGGCCGGCGCCGTTTTCGGATTGGTGCCGGCGCTGCAATCCACGCGGCCGAAGCTGGCGGCTACATTGAAGGACTAGGCGGGCGCCGTCATCCGCGGCGGCTCCGCCGGATTGCGCAAGGGTCTCGTCGTGGCGCAGGTTTCGCTGTCCTTGCTGCTGCTGATCGCCGCGGGCTTGTTCCTGCAGAGCTTGCGCAACCTGAAGACCCTGAATCCCGGCTTCGACGTGAAGAATCTGGCCGCCTTCGATGTCGACCCCACCATGAGCCGCTATGACCCCAAGTGGAGTGCCGATTACTACCGCCGCCTGCACGAACGCTTGAGCGCGCTCCCCGGCGTGGAATCTCATACTTTCGCAGTAGTCCCTTTGCTGGAAGACAACGAGTGGGATAGCTGGGTCACCATTGAAGGTTATTCGGCCAAGCTGGATGAGCGTCCCGATCCGCACATGCAGTATTGCAGCCCCGGGTTCTTTTCGACCCTCAAGATTCCGGTCCTCCTGGGCCGCGACTTCAACGACCGCGACGACGCCGGCGCGCCCAAAGTGGGCATCGTGAACCAGAAACTCGTCCAGCGATATTTCGGCGGCGCCGACCCCCTGGGCCGTCACGTCGGCATGGGAATCGACCCCGGAACCAAGACCGATATCCAGATCGTGGGCGTAGTGGCGGACACGAAATACGAAAGCATGCGTCAGGAGATTCCCTACGAACTCTACATTCCTTTAAACCAGAAGGGCTTTGCGGATGGGGCCACGGTCTACGTGCGCGCTCAGGGAGACCCAACCCAGTTCTTCAAGACGTTGCGCACCGCCGTGCGGGCAGTGGATACCAGCGTACCGATGTACGACATGCGCACCCTGGGCGGCCAAATGGAGATCTCGCTGCTCATTGAGCGCCTGTTGGCCACGCTGTCGAGCGTCTTCGGATGTCTCGCCACGCTACTGGCTGCGCTCGGCCTCTATGGCGTGATGGCCTTCATGGTGGCGCGCCGCACGCGCGAGATCGGCATCCGCATGGCGCTCGGAGCAGGGCAGGGCACGGTCGTCTGGATGGTTCTGCGCGAAACCCTGACGCTCGCCGCTCTCGGCGTCGCCATCGGACTGGCCGGCGCCTACGGCGTAACGCGCCTGATCCAAGCGCAGCTATTCGGGATTGCGCCCACCGACTTACTCACCATGGCCGCCGCGTCGCTAGGCATCGCAACTGTGACCGCGCTAGCCGGCTACATCCCAGCGCGCCGCGCCACCGGCATCGACCCGATGAGCGCTTTGCGCTGGGAGTAGAGTGGTGGGGCAGGCCTCCTGGCCTGTCGAAGCCGGGCGCAGCGCAGGCGCCGTTAGTCAATTCTCCGTCGGCACCCTCTCCGCGTGGTCCACCTCATAAAATCTCAATCGGCGCTTTGCGGTTTTCGAGCTTCAGCCCCAGTTGCTCCTGGATCGCCAGGACGAGTGTCGGTCCGGTTAGGTTATCGGCAATGAAAAGGAGCAACTTCCCGGTTTCGGTTTTTCCCGCGAGTGGAATCTGGCGCTTGGCAGAGGCAAGAGAAGGCTCCCAGAGAAAAAACTGCGCTTCGGAGGATCAAGACTCGGAGGTTTGTGATATGCTAAGCCCAATCCAGGAGCCAAAATGGAAATCCTGGTATAATCCAGCGATGCGGAGGAACGAGGATGAAGGTCGCGAGGATCGCGTTGCTTGTTTTCTCTGGCCTGTCCTTCGCTTGGGCGGGCACAGTTTCTCTTATCACCAATGGCGATTTTGAAAGCGGCACAACCGCCGGCTGGACCGCCACAACAATGCCTGCGTTTGGCAACACTGCGGGATCGTGCAACGCCGGATTCGCGGCACAATCCGCGGCCACTGGCTGCGTTCCCGGAACCAATCCGGCATTTGGAACCTTCGCCGCCTACTCAAGCACGTCGTTCCCGGCCATCGCTGACGATGTCGGCGAATGGGTCAATTTGCTTTCTCAAGATTTTTTGGTTCCGTCCGGCATCACGGCCGGGAACCTGACATTCGAATACGCGACTACTTGGGCGGGCTCCGGGAGCTTTCGGGGCGTGAATGTGTTGGCAGAGCTCCTTCAAGGTTCAACTGTCCTCCAGGCAATAGATCTGGAGGTCAACCCAGAATTCGACGGAAGCGTTTCGTGGACCCCCTCCAGCACCGACGTGACGTCAACATTGGCTGCAAACGCCGGCCAGATTCTGACGCTGGAGCTTTTTAGTCTGGCGTTCTACGACACTCGAGACCCTGTTTCCGAGTCGTCAGCAACTACGCTCAACACCGGCTTCGATCAAGTTCAGATCACGGCCACCACTGGCGTGCCCGAACCCAACTCCGGATCGCTCGCGAGCGGAGCATTCTTGCTGATCCTGGCGGCGAAGTTCGCTCGGCATTGATAGGAGCACAACGCGGGTACGATTCCTGGAGTCCTGCCGGCCGAACCAGCTATTATGTGTGCCGCAGTGGACACTGCCCAGGGCCAGTCGGTTGGAGCAGCGGTTTCCGAGGCTTCGGTGATCGAGCTAGAAATGCAACTTGCGGGATCAGGGAGTGCCTTGTCCAGGTTCCAGCACTGAAACCGGTGACATCGCGGCTCCGAACGCGCACGCGGGTTCGCGGGCGTTTTCGGAGCCGACAAAGTCACTCAGAAGCTGACGCGAAGATAAACGAATTCGACCTCATATCAAGAACAACCGCCGCATTATACTTTTCCCTGTTTTTGGGGAGCGCCTCGGGAAACTTCGCGGCCATATCGAAGCGTTGCGTACTGAGCCATTCCGGCCCCTCCACCTGGTAATCTTTCATCCCGTACGCCATCACGATCAGGCTTCGCAGGCTGACGTTTTCCGCCGTGAGCCTGCCTTGATCGCTGTGAGTACTCGAACCCGTGTTCACGGACTGACTTGGCTTCACGGAAACCACTTCGAATTCCTGGCCCAGCGCCGCGCATGCAAACGCCGCCATCAGAAGGCACACGAAGATCCCTCGCATACATCCATGCTGACGGTTTTGAATCCCCAACGGTTAGCGAGTCACGCGTCAATTCCAAATGCCCGCAGGTGAAATAGTATGCTGAAAGCTATGCCTGAAAAACCCGCCCATGAGATGGGCTTTGCTACCCGGTGCCTGCACGCTGGCCACACACCTGACAAGGCCAGTCTGGCGCGCGCCGTCCCGATTTACCAGACCACCTCGTTCGTGTTCGAAGACTCCGCCCACGCCGCGGCCCTCTTCGGCCTGCAGCAGTTCGGGAATATATACAGCCGCATCATGAACCCCACTACGGATGTTTTCGAGCAGCGCGTGGCGTCGCTCGAAGGGGGCATCGCGGGCCTCGCCACATCCAGCGGCCAGGCGGCGCAGTTCCTCGCGCTCAGCAGCCTGGCGGGGCAGGGCGAAGAGATCGTCGCGGCCAGCACACTCTATGGCGGCACCTACACGCAGTTCGACGTCAGCTTCCGGCGCATCGGCATCAACGTGAAATTCGTGGAGCCGGACAATCCCGAGAATTTCCGCAAGGCCATTACTCCGAAGACGCGCGCCATCTATGGCGAGACCATCGCCAATCCGCGCATGAACGTGCT
>PLZX01000197.1:62557-65796 GCA_003152325.1 Bryobacterales bacterium
ATCATCGATTCCGGCAAGTTCAAATGGAACGAAAAGTTTCCAGCCATCACTCAGCCCAGTCCGGGATATCACGGGATGGTTTTCAGCGAGGCGTTCGGGAGCCTGGCATACATCATCAAAGTGCGCGTCGAAGGGCTGCGCGATTTCGGGCCGTGCATCAGTCCGTTCAATTCGTTCCTCTTCATCCAGGGTGTGGAAACGCTGAAATATCGTATGGAGCAACATAGCCGCAACGCGCTGGCGGTGGCGGAATGGCTCGGCAAGCAATCGGCGGTCACATGGGTGAAATATCCGGGATTGAAGTCGAGCCCATATTACGCGCTCTCGCAGAAGTACCTGCCCAAGGGCCAAGGGTCGATCGTGACCTTCGGCATCAAGGGCGGGCTNNGGAAGCGGGTGTGACGAAGGACCTGGTCCGAATTTCGGTGGGCATCGAAGACTTAGAAGACATCATCTGGGATTTGGGACAGGCGATTGAAGCATCACAGAAATAGCGGCGTGCGCTGGATCGCGGCGGCCTGCCTCCTGTTCGCTCCGTGCTTGCAGGCTGCGTCGCTTTCCGGTGTGGTGAAAGATCCCAGCGGCGCCGTGGTTGCGAGGGCGGCGGTCGCGGCGCAACCGCTGCCGCGCGGCGCGTTGCTCCAGGCCGTCACCGACACGCAAGGCCGCTTTCGGTTCGACAATGCGGCGCCGGGTTCCTACACCATCAGCGTCGCGCACGATGGCTTCGATCCATGGGAACGCAAGATCGCGGTTGCCGATAAGCCGGTCGATCTCAACATCAGTCTCAAGCTGAAGACCGTCACCACCACCGTGCAGGTTTCCGGCCGCCGGTCTCCGCTAGCCAATTCCGATCCGAATTACCAGGCTCTCCGCGGAGGCAGGCTGACCAAGGTGTATCGCGTCGAAAACCTGATGCTGAAGCGCGATGTCGGGACGTTTACTTTTCGATCCGGCTCTTTCAGCTTTCTGCCGCCTGTGCTGGGCCGCGTGACCACGGGCGTTTTCGTGGGCGACGGCAATTTCACCCTGCAGCCGGCTTTTGAAATCGCCGTGAAGCACCTGCACCGAATCGCGGGTGTTGATTCCGTGGATGAGGACTTCAGTGCCATGGTGGTGTACTTCACCGACGCCACCTTCGACGAAGTCACCCAGCACTCCGATCTGGCTGATGAATCGCCAAAACTGCATGAGGAGGCCTTCAGGCGGGTTAAAGAGACGCTGGAGACCCGGCGGGAGCCGCCCTCACCGCTCCTCCGCGGCGCGCGCCAGTTATCGCTTCTGGAGCGTATTCTGAATTACGAAGATATCCCCAATATTGAAGCTGAGTTACTGGCCGAGTTATACAATCCTTCGCAGGGCGGCTCTTACCGGGCGTTTCTGCGCGGACGGAAGCATCCGGACTTGCGGTTCCTGCTGAACGCGCGTGGCGCTCTGCCGATCCTGGCGGCGCCGGAGGAGACGGCGCTCCTGAATTTCGATCCGGCCGGCGAGACCGACGGGATCTGGTATCTCTCCCACCTGGCCGCGGAATTGCAAGCCCTCCACGCCAGTTCCAACGAAGACAAACGCCTGATCGCTCCGGAGCACTACAAAATGGAGATCCTCTTGGGCAAGGACTCCATCCTGGGCAACAGCGCTGGTCTGGCCGCCACCGCCGACCTGCGCTTTCGCGCTCTTGCCGATGGCGTGCGGGTCGTTAAGTTCGATCTTCTTCCGGACTTTCAGATGACACGCGTAGCCTGGAACGGCAAGGAGATTCCCTACATACAGGAGAATCGCAAACAGGACGGATCTTTCTATCTCGAAATGCCGGAGGCGCTGGTCAAAGGCCGCACGTACCAGGTGACTTTCGAGTATTCGGGCGGCGACATCGTCCGCGGCATATTCGATGCGCCGCGCAGCGCGTGGTATCCGAGGCTGGCTGGCGCCGCCACCCGCGCCACATACGACCTGAACTTCCACATTCCCCACGGCACCCACCTCGTCTCGGTGGGCAAACAAATCAAAGAGAGCCGGGAAGGCGGATCGGACATTTCGGAGTGGTCCTCCGATGTGCCAATTCCCCTGGCCACTTTCAAGTTCTTCGCCGATACCTTCACCAAGACGAGGGTCGATGAGCAGACCAATACTGCAATGGGCGTCTACATCGACGCAAACTACCACGGCGCAACCCCGCCATCGCGGGATGACATCCTGATTGACGCCGGCAATTCCCTGCGGGTGTTCAACGCCTGGTTCGGAGCGCCCTCATACCCCAGTCTTTCGGTTCTGGTCGGCGGCGCAACCGATTCGCTGCCCGGGCTGGTCTACGCCAATCCGATCGTGCTGGCGGGCTTCTCGTCACTTTATACGCAGTCCGTGGTGGGCCCCGCCTCCGGTCGTGGCGGCGGCCGCAGGATGGCCGACGCCAGGGGCATTCCCGCGACGTTCAGGAGTTACCTGGATGAAGCCTTTTCGCGCGAAGTCTCGCGCCAGTGGTGGGGCAACACGGTCGGTTCGGTCAGCTTCCATGATGACTGGCTCTCGCGCGGCTTTGCGAACTTTTCGACGAGCCTGTACGACTTGGCAGCTTACTTGAAGCCCGATGAGTTCCGCGAGCACTGGGTAAAGGCGCGCGAGGCCGTGCTCTTGCCCAATCGCTGGGGCGTGCGTCTCAACGACGCCGGGCCGATTTGGCTCGGGCTGATGAACGACACGTATAAGACGGGGGGCGCCGGGTTTGTGCTAAGCACCTCGAAAGGCGGTTACGTGCTACATATGCTGCGCTGCCTGATGTACGACCAAGCCACCGGCGACAAGGACTTCCGCACCATGATGCAGGACTACCTCAAGACCTTCGCCAACCAGGCGGTCTCCACCGAAGATTTTAAATGGCTGGTGGAGAAGCACCTGAAGCACGCCATGGACCTGGATGGCAACCATCGCATGGATTGGTTCTTCGCGGAGTGGGTCTATAGCACCGACGTTCCCAGCTACCGCCTGGAGTATTCGGTGATCGCGGAGAAGGGAAGCCAGCCGGTGGTCACCGGCAAGCTGACGCAGAGCGGAGTTTCTCCCATGTTCAAAATGCGCGTTCCCATCTATGCCGAATTCGAAGGCAGGAAGNNACGGTTCCCGAGATGCCCAAGCGCATTCTGCTGAACGTCAACCACGACGTGCTCACGGATAAAGAGGAAGTGAAGCTGGTCAAGTAACTACCAGCTCACCTTCACCAGCGAGATTCCCTGTCTCGGCAG